>CAZQMI010000006.1:13928-35290 GCA_964594475.1 uncultured Thermoplasmatales archaeon | reverse complement strand
ATTTATGGATTCATCCGCTAATCGATCACTGCATAAATTCAAAAATAGTTATTTTTAAATAATAGTTAAGTATAAACTAACTCAATATTATGTTAACCAAAAGGGATCGTGAATATCTGAGGATTATTTATCTGTTGAATGGTTCCAATTCTCCAATTGGGCCGGTTAAATTGTCAAAAAAACTGGGGGTGAGTAAGGTTTGTGCCTTTCAGAAGATGCATCGATTACAAGCGCTTGGATATGGTACCTATGTTCATCGGCAGGGATTGGTACTAAATAAAAAAGGCAAAGATTTGGTTCAAAGAGATATGAAGAGACATCATGTTCTTGAATCGTTTCTTCAGAAAAACCTTGGGTTGAGTCATAAACAGGCATGTTTGGAAGCAGAAAAACTGGATCAATCAATGAGTCAGGTATTGTTTCATAAAATAATTGCAACTGAAGAAAAGATTCCCTCGTCATGCTGTTCATATGATCCAGAGGAAATACCTACGACGACCGATCTGAAGAATTGTCCCTGGATCAGACGATTACTTTCTACAAATTAGGAGGATTGAAATGCTAAAAAGAAAACTGAAAAAAAACAAACAGGTGGGAATGATTTTTTTGGTAGGTTTTGTGTTGTTGATAACTGGTTGTGTAGATATCACTGAAAATGATCAACTCTCTGTGCTTGTTACCATAGTTCCTCAAGTAGAAATGGTTTCATCTATTGGGGGAGATTTTGTTGATGTTACCGTGATGGTTCCTGCTGGTGAAAGCCCACATTCTTTTGAACCGACACCACTTCAGATGACAAAGGTTGCAAAAGCAAAAGCCTATTTCACGGTTGGATCTGGTGTTGAATTCGAAATCGTTCAATTGAATACAATTTTGGAGCAGAATCCAGATCTAATGGTGTATGATTGCTCAGAAAATATCACGGTTCTTTCATTTGATCAGCATTATGGAGGAAAAACCCATCATGCAGAGGAACTTCAACATGGGGGTCATGATGGCACTGATCCGCATATTTGGACCACACCGGTGAACATGAAAAAAATGGCTGATGTCGTGTATCAAGGATTAGTTGAAATCGATCCAGATCATCAACAGGATTATTTTCAGAACTACCTGAATTATTCCCAGCAATTGGATTCATTGCATCAGAATATCAGTTCTCTTCTCTTGCCTCATGAGGGAAGATCATTTATGGTCTATCATCCAGCCTGGGGGTATTTTAGTGACACCTATAAATTAAACATGATTGCTATTGAGGATGATGGAAAGAAACCGGGTATTCCTGGTGTAGCTGCGATTGTAGAACAGGCAAAGACTGAAAATATCAGCGTTATTTTTGTTTCACCTCAATTTGATACCTCAAGTGCTGAAATCATCGCTGAAGAAATCGATGGAACCGTTGCCTTTGCAAATCCGTTGATGTCAGACTACTCTCAAACATTGACCGCACTTGCTGAAACAGTGGCTAATACCTATTCATCGGAGGGATAAATGGAGAACAAACGTTGCTTAATAAAGGATAAATGATTGATAAGGGTGGATGAATGTGAGTAACACTGAGCAGCCTGCAATTGCAGTGGATTCTCTTTCCGCAGGATATAATGGTGAAACCATTATTGAGGATGTAAGTTTTGAAGTAGAGCATAAGGATTTTTTTGGGATAATTGGACCAAATGGGGGTGGGAAATCAACGCTTCTAAAGGCCCTTCTTGGTCTCATCCCGGTTCAGAAGGGATCAATCCGTATTTTCGGCAAACCACCTGAGAAGGGAAGAAAAGATATTGGTTATGTTGCTCAGTATGCCGAGTTCGATCGACGCTTCCCCATCTCGGTATGGGATGTGGTATTGATGGGAAGAAGAAGCAAACGGGGTCTTGTTCCGTGGTATACGGATAAGGATACGAAAGAAGCAGAACAAGCGCTTCGTACGGTCAGACTTCTTGAATATAAACATCGTCATATTAGTGAACTTTCTGGTGGTCAGCGACAACGAGTGTTTATTGCTAGGGCCTTAGCAGGAAATCCTCGGATTCTTTTGCTTGATGAACCAACTGCAAGTGTTGATAAAGATATGCAGGAGACTATTTACCAGTTTCTTAAACAGATAAATGAAGAGATGACCATTGTCTTGGTCACTCATGATATTGGAGTGCTCTCTTCATATGTGAACCGGGTTTCTTGTTTGAATCGGTATTTGTTCACCCATGATGATGATCGTTTCATTTCAAAGGAAATGATCGAACATGCATACAGCTGCCCAGTTGAACTCATCGCCCATGGGGTACCTCATCGGGTCTTTGATGATCATGCTCTTAAAGAGAAAAAGAAGAAAAAGGAGGACTCAGATTGAGTTCGATTGCTGAATTGCTTTCCCTTCCTTTTGTGCAACGAATGTTTCTGGCTGCCTTTTTAGCCAGTGTTTCCTGTGGAATCATTGGTAGCCTTATTGTGGTGAAACGCTTGGTTTTTTTAAGTGGAGGTATTGCTCATACTACATTTGGAGGTATTGGTCTTGCCTATTATCTGCAGTTTTTTTTCGGTTGGTTCTGGCTTGATCCATTGCTTGGAGCGTTGCTGTTTGCGGTGTTGACTGCAGTGATCATGAGCGTACCGATGATAAAGGCTCATCTTCGAGATGATTCTACCATTGGGGTGCTCTGGGTAATGGGGATGGCATTAGGTGTGTTATTTCTCAATTTGGTGGATAAAAATGTGATTGTGGTTCAGGATCCGGTTAGTATTCTTTTTGGCAATATCCTCCTGATTAAGTTTTCAGATTTGGTGTTGATGGGATCATTAGTTATTATCATCATCGTTATTGGTTGGGTGTTTTTCAAGGATTTTCAGATACTTGCATTTGATGAGGAATTTGCTCGGATTAGTGGTATTAATGTCCCGGTGATGAATTTCATTTTGTTGTTGCTGGTGGCGTTTACCACGGTGGTGTTAATTAAGGTAGTAGGAGTGGTTTTGGTGATCGCTATGCTTACGATACCTGCGGCAATGGCAGGACTGTTGGTGCAGAGTCTTAAACAGATGATGGTTCTTGCTGTATTCATTGGGATTGTTACCAGTTTTACGGGTTCACTTTTTTCTTTGCTGTTCAATGTTCCACCAGGATCAGCAATTGTTTTAGTGATGGGCCTAGTTTTTGTGGCTCTGTTAATGTTGAAACCAGTGATTCAGCCACTACTTTCGAAAAAACCGGTAGATCAGATGATGACTTGAATAGTGATCAAATAGCATTGAAATAAAATGATGTAATTTCTACAGATGATACATTTTTCCCCTGAAAATATGGATTTTAATGCAAAAAGTATATAAATTATAATTTCATTAAAATATTATTGTGGAGATTTGGGAATTGAAAGATATTTTTTAATCCATCTTTCCTCACCATCCCATCCTCATCCCACTTCTCCACTTCTAATACAACAAAAGAGTATGGATTTGAGGTTTATTATAATTACTATATTTTTAAAAATCATTCCATTTATAAACAAAAAAAGAGAGCAATTACATTGATATAAAAATTCACCTTCATGCTTTTCGCCACCATCGTTTTTCCATTCACCAAGCAAGCACTTTTAAAATAAGAAGGCAATGATAGTCCTATGGATGATATGTTGGATGAAATAAGGAAACGTCGTGCATTTCGGTCATTGGACCATGTTGAAATCACTGATGATCTCATTGATAGTCTTTCAATGGCTGCTCAGCTTTCTCCATCTTGTTTTAACAATCAACCATGGCATTTCATTTTCACCTATGAAAAGAAACAATTAACTCATCTTTTCCAAGCACTTTCATCAGGTAATGACTGGGCAAAGCAAGCATCCATGATCATTGCAGTCTGTGCAAAAGAAGATGATGATTGCATGATTTATGATCGGAAATACTATCTGTTTGATCTAGGATTGTCATCAGCATTTTTGATGCTTCAAGCTACAAAACTTGGTTTGGTTGCCCATCCCATCGCTGGATACAGTCCGAAAAAAGTTCGAAAAATCCTTTCTATCCCTGATGAATATATGGTGATTACCTTGATCATTGTGGGAAAACATAGTAACACAATATCTAATTCTTTATCTGAGAAACAAATACAGGCTGAACGAGAGCGACCTGATCGAAAACCCCTAGAAACATTTATTCATCATAATACCTTTGCACCCAAGGAAGCACTATGATTGAGATGACCCATGTCGACGGAACAGAGAAAGGATCTATTCGTTTGTTTGCCTTAAGCACCTGTGTATGGTGTAAAAAAACAAAAAAGCTCTTGGATAAACTCGATGTTGCCTATGATTTTGTCTATGTTGATCTGCTGAGTGGTGAAAAACGAGATGAGGTCATGGATGAGGTTGAAAAATGGAATCCTCGTTGTTCATTTCCAACCATTGTGATCAATGACCAGGCTATCGCAGGTTTTAAAGAGGATCAGATCAAAGAGAAATTACAATAATAGTATGAGTTATCAGTGAAGCTCGGTTATACGGGCGATGACCTTTTCTTTTTGCGCTGGTTTTAATGCTTCCTCAAGCCGAGGATAGACATCGGCTTCTTCATAGTTACGATGTTTCATTAAAAATTTCTTCAGTTCAGCCAGTCCAGTTGGTTCTTTGCCATTTTGTACATCCTTTCTCATTTTTTTCAGTTCGTTTAAAATGAAATTATGATGTTTGGTAATGGTTGGAAGCATTTGAAAGCCCTGAATGATATCTTCAGGTTCGTAAAAGGTAAAAATGGCTTTTTCCTCTACAAAGAGATGTTTTTCCAGTCTCCATTCGAATCGTTCAAACTGATCTTTCATTTCATCATATGATCCATCAAGAGAATCCTGTAATATATCAATTAATGATTCGATTTCATGATGATCTTGTTTCATCAGCGAAAGAATACTTGCTTTTTTATTCATAAATAGTTCCACCTTTGGCAAGGGATGCGAATGATTTAAGAGGTTTTATATATTACGACAAGAAAGCGTAACAATTCAGTGAATTGATGTGTAATCGCTTGTTAGGATGTAAATGATGAATCTATTTCTTATCACCTTTGAATCGGTTTTTCTGCTGCTGGGGATTGGTATAGTTGGGTTTTGGATTATGCGATCACGGTTGCTTCCTCAGACGGTGCTTAAATCATTAAATCCCCTGGCACTTGATATTGCTCTTCCCAGCCTCATCTTTGTTGACATCGTGTCTGATTTTACCCCTGCAGCTTATCCTGACTGGTGGCAATATCCTTTGTGGTGGGTAGCATTCACCGTTTTTGCGGCAGCAGCAACGTTTGTGTTTCGATTCCTTTCCAAGAAACAATATAGAAACGAGTTTTCGATAAGTCTTTTTTATCAGAACGGAATTTTCTTCCCACTAGCTATTTTAACAGGAATGTTTGCAGACCCGGAACGGTATGTGGTCACTCTTTTTTTGTTTGTATTGTTTTTTCCAGCGTTCTTTTTTTCAACTTATCAGTTCTTTTTTAGAGATGCCACTAAAGAAAAACAACCTATTGACTGGAGGAAAATCATCCATCCGACACTTATAGTCACTATTGTCGGTATTATGATTGGTCTTCTTAATGCCAGGCAATTTCTTCCAAGTGTTCTCATCAATATTGTATCTCTGCTTGGTGCCATGACTATTCCCTTGTTGATGATCATCCTGGGAGGAAATATTTATATTAATTACAAGAAGGGTGGATTTTCGAATCGAATGGAAACAGCAAAGTTTCTTTTGGTTAAAAATATCTTTTTTCCACTCTGCTTTATTGGCGTGCTTTTCTTCATCTATGATTTCATCCCGTCCACCATTGCATTCATTATGTTTCTTCAGAGTGCTATTCCACCGGTGACCGCGGTTCCCATGGTCACTGAGCGGATGAATGGAAATCATCAGCTTACTAGTCAATTTGTGATGGCTAGTTTTGTCTTTTCTTTGATTTCCCTTCCTACCATGGTCTCTATTTACCTGTTATTTTTTGAGATTTGATCCTTGTTAAGCAAGGTATCATCCTTCCTAATGAAGCGTATGGTGCGGACAAGTCGTTTTCCTTTTTTTAAGATTTATTTTTGTTAATGATCATTTAATATTATTTCAGCTCATAGAATATTGTTTTTGTTTCACTATCTTTTATGAAAAATGCCGTTAGTTTTTTATGAAAAGATAAGTTATTTGTTCTGATAAAAATGAATGAGATAACCTTTATTGAACACACAAAAGAGGACTTATCGAATAGTTTGCTTGTCGTTGCCTTTCCAACGGTGGGATTGATCAGTTCCATTGCTGGATACCATATCGTTCAGGAATTGAAATTAAAAGAGATCGGAGTCATTGTTTCTGATGCCTTTTCACCGACCACCGTGATCCATGAAGGACGACCTTCTGCTCCCATCCGTATCTATACCGGCCGAAAGAGTTGCGGACCGAAGCATTCCTGTGAACGTATCGCGGTCATCATCTCTGAGTTTATGCCACCGCTTTCCATGATTAAACCACTTGCTGAAAAGATCCTTGACTGGGCTGAAGAGAAAAAATGCCGGTTTGTTATCGGACTTGAAGGAACTCATGCTACGAAGGCATTAAAATCTGATGGTCCTGAGGTTCATGGAGTTATCAGCACGGATTCATTACTGCCGGTTCTCAAGGAAAACGATATCGTTCAAAGCAAGGAGGGAATGATTACTGGTGTGATGGGAGTCATGCTGTATTCTGCGACATTGCGGAATCAGGAGGTCATTTGTTTGCTTTCAAAGGCTCATTCTCGCTTCCCTGATTCACGAGCAGCCGCTAATTTAGTTGAGAAACTGGATATCATGCTGCCAGGAATCAAAATTGATCCAAAACCCTTATATGAAAAAGCTGAGGAAATCGAAAAACAGATTCGAAATCATATGCAGGAATCAAAACCAACCGCACCACCGGTGGTTTCACCAATTCCAGCTAATATGTACCGGTAAGAGGATTTTTCAAAGATTGAAAATTTCGTCCTCTTCTTTGGGAACACTTTGATGCAAAGTCCAATAAATTAATTATTACCTAGTTGATTGTAACACTTGTGGAAACTAGCGAGCTCTCCAAAGAAATAAAATCATTGAATAAACGGATTGATGAACTAGAGTCTATGCTTCGATCCGTGATTCAACCATTTCAAGAAATGGGGAAAACCACCTCTAATTACTTTCGAATAATTGGATTATTACTTGAACATGGTGGGTTAACTCCAGATACGCTGTTTTCAGAAATAAAAGACCCTATTGAACAATCGATTATTCAGGTGCTCACACAAAAAAAGGATTTGAATATCTCTCAAATCACAGAAAATGTTCGCTCGAAAAGAGGAACCGCATCTCGGCGTATCATTCGAGAGAAACTGAAAAGTCTTGAACAAAAGAACATGGTGGAATCATCTCAACAGGGATCACGCTCGCTCTATCGATTAACTGATGAAGTGATCAGAAAATGGTCAAAAGTGCTCGGTTTCATCTAGTAACGTGACCATACTAATCCCATCATACAAACGAAATATTTGGAGGAATATGATATGAACAACCATAGAGAACAACGGCATGATCACGACATGCCAGATCCAGAAAAAATAAAGGAAATATTAGACGTGGTCGCAGAAAAAGTCCCTGGTCTTCTCAGAGAACTCAGTGGGCTGCTCTACAGTCCGGAAAGTGCCAAACAGTACGCCCAGGCTGCTGCTACATTCTATAAGGAATTAAAAGAAGCAGGGATGTCTGAAAATGAGGCATATGAGCTTACCAGTCAATATCTTTCAACGCTGAATCTCGGCAAGATGATGCGAAGCTTTACTCCTAAACATGGTGATTAAAGAGATTGGGGATTGTATGGACACATCTGGTGAATCGTCTCGTCATGATCCCGTGCAGTTCGTTGCCCGGATCATGACTTATGTTCCCTTGATTCTATTGAAATCAGGTGGAGCATGGCTTTCCTTTAAACGACAGGCAAAAAAGGGTGGAAAAGCTTTTCGAAAAGAGCTGATCAATCAGGGCCTGGATAAGGAGATGGCCGCCCAATTCACTGAACAGTATCTCAGTGGGAGCAATCTGGTAAAAATATTACTGGATCGCTCATAATTCTTTTATTTATCAATTAAATGATACAGCATTTTTCATTCAAAAAACGAAAATATTTGTTTTTTTTATTTTAATGAATAAACTATTTGCAAAAAAATTTATATAAAATGTGCCTGTTATATATAACAGCAATATTTGGGAGGTTTTTCGTGGGATTAAGATACGAACCACTGATTCACTTTTCCGTGCTTTATTCCAGTTTTAACCATATCGATATCATTTTACTGAGCAATCAAGACATTTTTTTCTATGGCGATGATCTAAATAAAGATCATAGAAAGAGCAAAAAGGAGATAGTGAAGTGAGATGATGAAAAGAAAAAAAATACCAATTATCATTGTATTGATGCTAATGTTTAATTTTTTTCAGGCAGTAGACTCAGGCATTGGAAATCAAACAACAAGCATTGATTTAAATGAGGAAACAGAATTTTTTGATTTTGTAATCATCACTCCTGAGATTTTCTCACAGGAATTAATATCATTACAAACCCATAAAGAACAACATGGAATAACCACAAAAATTGTGACTGTAAATGACATCTACGAGGAAACGTATACTGCAGTAAGGGGAAGAGATGAGGCGGAACAAATCAAATATTTTTTGGATTTTGCTCATATGAACTGGGATACGAATTATGTGATGTTGGTTGGAAATAAGGATGTCATTCCTGCTCGATATACCCCAGAGTGTTACTGGGATATGATTCATTATACCATCAGTGATCTGTATTACGCAGATTTATATGATGAACAAGGTCAGTTTTGTAGTTGGGATTCAAATCAGGATGATATTTTTTCAGGGAAGAATATGAGCGGAGTACAAGATGATGTTGATCTGTATCCTGATATTGCTGTTGGACGTTTGCTTCCAAAGGATGCTGACGGATTACGTGTAGTGATCAATAAAATCATTTCCTATGAACATAAGGTCTATGATCAAAAATGGTTTTCGAATGTGATTTTATGTGGTGGTGATGATCCCCGCATGGGTTTACGGGAGCTTTTTGTTCCTTTTATGTTTGAACGGAAAGGAAGGATGGTTTTCGAGGGAGAATATATGTGTGATCAGGTTGCAGAAGTTCTTTCAGGTTTCACTCCAGTAAAACTCTATGCAACAGGCTGGTTTCGTCCTGCTGCATCGTTTTTATCGGTTGATAACATCAATGAAGCAATCGATCAAGGCGCTGGGTTTCTCTACTTTGTTGGACATGGGAATCCTGATATGGCTATTAATACTAATTTTCCATTTTGCAATCGCCTCTGGTTACCATTTCCAATCGGCTACTATTCCTCAAATATTCCTGATTTACGCAATGGGGAAAAACTGCCTGTAGCGGTGTTTGCGGGATGTCATTGTGGGAATTTCAATCATACTAATTCACCGATCGCCTGGGATTTCATTGAATATGATCAAGGTGGCAGCATTGCAAGTTTTGCAGCAACAACTGGATCAATTGTGGTGATGTCTTCTCTTTGTACAGATACGCTTACGGGGTTTCTATCCATGGAGGTTTTCAGACTTTTTGATCAAGGAGTGGATATTGCTGGAGACATTTGGAAAGGTACCATTACCAATTATCTTGACAATGATCTTGTCTGTTCACTAGGTGAAAAATTCAGTGAAATCAACTGGAGACATCCGCTGGGGAATCATTATGTGATTGAGGAATGGGCGCTTTTTGGTGATCCAACACTGAAAATTGGAGGTTACCAATAAAAAAATATTGTGAAAATCAGTTGCTATAGTTTCGTTTAAAGTGTTATCTCTCAGATTTATAGTTCTGCTATTGTTAAATAGGATCCTAAAATATAGTATTTCTTTTTACGTTTACACTCCGAAATAGTAGGAAGAAGCATGGATTATGTTCAAAACATCTTGTCCCAATTCAATTTACAATAGTTAAGTTTATAATATATGAAATCTTTATATTTAACTATACATTAAAGTTAGACCATAAGGGGACTTGATATTGTATGATACAGAAAAAAATTTTAGCCACATTAGTAGTCTTTTTATTTCTTGCAAGTGCTACTGGTGGACTTTTAAAAGCTGGTGAAAGTCAACGTCAAACGGAGAACTATCAGGTTTTTTCAATTGAAACATCCAATAGTTTTTCCCAACCAATCATTACCGAAACAGATTATTGCAAAATTAAATTAAACGAGGCTAATTCAAATACTGTTGCTATGGATGGTATGCCGTTTCTGCCCGCAAAAACTGAAGTCTACCGATTTCCAATGGGCGTACGGATAACCGAGGTTACTGCTGAGGTATCTTCCGTATCATCTCAAAGGATATCTACCATAGTAGAACCTGCTCCCATTGCAAAGGCATATGGATTAGAATCAGAATGGACCGATGCTCGATTCGAAGAAAAATCAGAGCAACCCTATGATTATGCAGGGTTTTATCCACAAAAATGGATGGATTATTCGATTCGGGTAGGCCTTGATGAAAACAATGAACGAACCACATTTTTGATCACAAAAAGCTATCCTGTTCGGTATTCATATGAGGATAACACTATTCTGTATGCTGATGACATTGATATCACCGTTCAATATGAACAACCCACTGTTTTTGCCGCTGAACAGGATGCCTACGATTTGCTGATCATCGCAGCACCTTCCTATCTGGATGAATTACAGGATCTGGTAGCTCATAAGGAAAACCGTGGGATACGCACCAAAATGGTCTCCACAGAGGACATTGATACCAATGGACGGGATCTTACTGAGCAGATCAAGTATTACATCAAAAAAGGTATTGAAGAGTGGAATATCACCTATGTGCTACTAGTCGGCGGGTATCGAAGCTTTATCGGAATAGATAATCCAAAGGTGCAGGTGCCTTTACGATTCATTCACCTCGATGATGGCGGTGAACCCGGTTATGTCAGTGATATGTATTATGCTGATATTTACCAGTATAACAATGATACTGGGATGTATGAATTTGGCAGTTGGGATACCGATAATGATGGAAAATATGGTGAATGGTATGGTGAGATGGTCAAAGAAGATGAAGTTGATCTACTCCCTGATGTTCATCTGGGAAGATTGGCCTGTCGAACCCAAAATGAAGTGAAGACCATGGTCTCAAAGATCATTACCTATGAAAACAATGATTATACCAATCAGGATTGGTTTAAGAAAATGACGGTGATCTCCGGAGATGATTTCCAGGATCAAAATATGCTTGATATCGCTTGGGATACCACCGAATTGAATGGTGAATACACGATTCATGCCACCTGTACCAATATGCAAGGTGAAACCGGTCCTGAGGATACCGTTACGGTTTTTGTGGATCATTCCAGTGACTCAGTGGTAAGCTTTTCTGAGGATGACCATTTAATTGCTGATTATCAATTCCCTCATCCACCGATTGCTGAAATCACGGTTCCTGCTGATGGCGATACTCTTGGCAATGGAGATGTTACCGTTAACAAACCTCGTGGTGCCTATATCGGGTATCGATGGACACCGATCAATTATGAAGATAAGATCATGCATATACGAGGAAAAGGATACAATCCTCAGGTTCAACAGATATCAGGAGCAAATACAACCTTTACCGTCTGGATCACTGATGAACAAGGAGAAAAGATATTTGGACCAGTATCTCAGAACTCCAGCCAATGGATGGAAGGAGAATGGGCAACTGGTAAAGCCTTGGATTTTATGCCGGAAGATTACGAAAAGGAGACCATCTGGGTCACCGAAGGAACATTTCATGGAACCGAGGAAGACCCACATAATGGTATGCCTGTTGTCATTGATGCACTGGCCGAAGGAGCCGGATATGTCTATATCGCAGGTCATGCAAATCCAATGATTTTTGCCAACCACTACCCCGGGGTATGTGGAGGTAGACAAAACGGTGATATCGAAGGATTAACCCAGTTTGATTATAACGCTAATTTCTGGCAGCCTAAAGAACTCTTCCCGCTTCAGAAGATTACCAATGGTGATAAATTACCCATCATGGTATTAAGCGGATGTCATCCTGTCCAGCTTGATGTCAGCTTCATGAGGCTTCTCACTGAGGGAAAGTCCGCGTTATGGTATGGAACCTTCATCTGGGAGTGTCTTGGCTGGTGGCTTACCAGGCTTGATAATGGTGGAACCATTGCGACCATGGGACCAACTGGTCTTGGATATGGAAACATTGGGAAATGGGGCACCGAAGGGCTAGGAGGCTGGCTGTGGCCTGAGTTCTTCCGGATTCATAAACAGGAAAACGTCAATGTCCTTGGTGAAGTCTATTCTCAAGCATTTACCAATTATGTGCATGAGTTCGGACCGGACCTTGACCTCATTGATACTAAAACCGTTGAAGAAATGGTCTTACTTGGCGATCCAACGTTAACCATTGGATAAGACCCTTTTTTCTTTCCCTTTTTTTTCTCTAATTTTTTTATTCTATCCTTTTTTTGATTTGATAGGAATAAGTGATCTCACAGCTCTTGGTAAGCATGGCAGCAACGGGACAGTACTTGTTTTGAGAAAGATCAATAGCTCGTTGGATATCACTTTCCCGTAGATTTTCTCCATAAAACAGGTATTCAAGATGAATCTTGGTAAACACCTTTGGATGTGTATCAGCTCGTGTGCCAGTAAGCTGTATTTCAAATCCATCAAGATGCATTCGTTTTTTCTTCAGAATTGATGCGACATCACTGCCGCTGCAGCTGCCGAGGGAAAGAAGCATGAGTTCCATGGGTCTGCTTGCCGCTGCCGATCCATTGAGTTGTTCCGGTCCATCCATGCAGACCCAATGATTGGTATCGCCTTTTCCGATAAAGGTAAGACCCTCTACTTGTTTGATGGTTACATTCATTTCTTTCTTTCTCCGCTGGGAAGTTTTCTCATGTAGAATGTGGTATGGTTTAATGTATGTTTCACAAGTTTTTGTTCTTTAAGTAACCGGTCTATGAGATTCCAGTGTTCATCTGCTTTTTCTAAAAACTTTTGAACGGCTTCTTCTCTCATAGGATGAACTGAGGTGATACTTAAGAGGTCTTTTTCTGCATTCCCGGTGAATGCAAACTCGTTTCCTTCATAGCCAATAAGATATTCGGTATCAATCTGCTGGTCGGTAAAAAGATGGTATGCTTCAGCTATTGTTTTTTCCGTTGCTGGTCTTACCATGTGTTCGGCTGGAGGGCGAATAGGGATGGAAAGATAGCTTGTTTTTGGATGAAGTGTTGAAATAAAATCAGCTATCTTTTGAAGTTCATGTGTTGAATCATTTCCATCCTTGATAAGCATGGTTTCCGTGCAGAGATTACCGCTGTATTGTCTGGAAAACTGTTTGATACCGTTAAGAATGGCTTTATGATCAAGATCTTTATGTCCTCTATTAATGTATTTCCAGATTTTTTCAGAGATCGCATCGATTTTTACTGAAACCCAATCAGCCTGGCTGAGTTCTTTTCGAACGGGTGCTTGATCAAGTAATGTAGCATTGGTAATCACTGCGATGGGATAAGGAAATTCCTTGAGTTTTTTGATCAGAACACCAAGGTTTTTATCAAGGGTTGGTTCTCCATCTGGGACGATGGTGAGGTAGTCAATATGTTCTTTTTTTTCGTTTACTTGCGTGATTTTTTGCTTTGTTTGACGGATGATTTCATCAGGATCATAAAAGGAGGTCCGATTGATTTGCATTTGATGAGTTCGACCGAGTTGACAATAAATGCAGGAATAACTGCAATATTTTGGTGCAATATTATTTATACCAACGCTTTTTCCCAGTCTCCGTGAAGGGACAGGTCCAAATACAAGGGAGTGGGTTTCTTCATTCATTTGATTGCCTTCATTACGATTAATCGATTACTATTTGATGTTGTTTCCTTCCTATTTTTTTCTATTGGTTCCTGTAAAGCGGTTGTGATGGTTCTGTTCTTGAAGAGCTGCTGAACGGTGTTAAATATTTGGTCATATGATTGCGAGTTGAGATGATGACCGATATAGGAATCTGGTTGATAACGTTTTGATTGAATATATGGGGAATCCGGATTGAGCAGAAGAGCAAGAAACAAGCCTTTTGGTTTTAGAACGCGCCGTATTTCCTGAAGTGTTATCTTAGGTTGTTTCATGAATTCAAGTGAGGTGATGCAGACGATGACATCAAAAATTTCTGCTGAAAAAGGAAGCGCTTTTGCATCGGCAAGAATTGGATGAAGGATTGAAGGGACAACCATGATCATCTCTGGGTTTAAATCTAAGGTAATGATGGTGATATCATCACGTAGTTTTTGTATTTTGTTTTCGATGAGAGCAGGGCCACAGCCAATACTAAGAAAAATTGATTCCGGTGGCACATTGCTTGAAATGAGTTTCGCTTCTACATTGCAAAGGTGTATGCCAAATGGGGTATGATAATACTCAATATATGTTTCTATTTCCTTTTTCGTGTTATCTTTCCTCTGGTTGTGGTGATGCTTGCTTGTTTTTAGAGTTTTCGTGCGACAACCTCAGCTGCTTTGATTAATGGATATGCTGTTGGAGGAGCAGTCAATAAAGGATGGGTGCCAATTTGTGCAGTGAGAATGTTGTTAATGGTCATCTTATTTTGAATGATGAATCCGATGATGTTTGTAAGTTCACCGGTACTAATTCCACCAATGACCTCTCCACCTAGAATTAGACCTCCTTCCCTTGCAGCGATTAATTTCACAGTTTGCTTATGAACGTCAGGCATGGTCCCTGGATGTTTATCAACTCCAGTAAATGATCCAGTGACCACATCGAATTGTTCCTGAATAGCAATTTTTTCCGTTACACCTGCTACTCCAAAACCCGTGTTTCCTATCGCAGTTGAAAAAATAGCAATGGTACCGCTGAAAGTTTTCATTGCTGATAACCGAAAAAGGTTCATTCCTGCGATCCGAGCTTCAGCACATGCCGTTGATGCAAGCATGGTGGTACTTATCCTCCGGGTGATAAAATCTCGTTTTTCAGCGCAATCCCCAACTGCCATGATATCATGATTATCGGTGTGCATATATTCATCAACTCTGATGAAGCCTTTTTCATTGAGTGTTAATCCGATTTCTGATGCAAGTATTGTGTTTGGATGATAGCCAACGGTAAGGAGCACAGCATCTGCCTTGATAGTCTTTCCGTTTTCAAGTTCAACCCCTGTTGCTTTTTTACCTCCCAGTATGTTTGAAACGCCAACACCAGTCATGTATTTCACATTGCGTTCATGTAATGTTTTTTCGATTTCTTCGCAAATATCATCATCAAATGCAGTTCCTAAGATATGAGGTAGTTTTTCAACGATGACGACATCTTTTCCAATTTTTTGTAGTTCATCAGAGGTTTCAACACCGATGAATCCCCCGCCAATGGTCACAATTTTTTGATCATGTTCAATCTTTTCAATCAAGCTGTCAAGATAACATTTATCTTTTGGAATGATAAACACATTTTCCTTATCGGTACCTGGAAGCCAAGATGGTATGTGTGCTTCAGATCCTGTTGCAAGGACAAGTTTATCAAATCCAATAATGGTATCATCTTTGGTGCTACAGGTTTTATTAGCTGCATCGACATGAACGACCTCATCGATTTTGACATCAATATTGTTTTTCTCAAAGATGCTATCTGAGATCATGTCTTTTTTGGTATTATGTAATGATCCAAATATATAAGGGATACCGCAGGGAACAATGGCATGAGGTTCCTTTCGAATGATTAAAAAGGTTTTTTCTGGATAGGCGTTTTTTCCCGTGACAGCAGTTGCGATTCCTGATGCGCTCCCACCGATGACCACGACATCATATTTTTTCATATATTCACCTTAGTTTTGGTAATCGGTTTCGTATTGATAAAAGCCTCTACAGAATTGAATTAATTTTCATAATTTTTCGAATAATTTTCATTTTTATGTTAATATTGTTAGTAAAAATCGATATTATTGAAATGAAACGTGGTCATTTGGCATTTTCATTTTTTGTAAACATGAGGATAATTCCTTTTTCCAAATGATTATCATGAACCAAAGTTACCCTCTTTTGTGTTTCATACTGAAATGATCGGTGCTGGATTTCAGTGATAAGATGTTGCCTAGTTATACTTGAAAAATGCCACATAGGATGATTGTCTTTGGTATGTTTTGGATGGATCATAAGTGTTCCTGGGCAGCGAAGAAGACGGTTAAATTCATCGTACAGATTCAATCGTTTGTTTTTTTCCATATAATGCAAAACATCGAAGGCAAGAATAACATCAATTGATGAGGGGGCTGGAGGAAGTTGAACGGATCCTTTTGTGTTCACAGTTGATATATTATGCAGGTTGTGTTTTTTTGCTTGTTTGTTTAGTTCTTGTAAGGATTCATTTGATTCATCAACAGCAACAACGAATCCGGAAGGACCAACAAGATGAGCTGCTGGAATACTGTAACTACCATTTCCACTTCCAAAATCAAGAAGATGATGACCCTGTCGTAATCCTAGTTCTTTAAGTAACTGTGTTGCTGTTTGGTGTAGTTGTGCTGTTGGCATTGAATTTCCTTCCATGTTTGATATCTTTTCCTTTTACATATTGGTTAGCTTGGAAGGTATTGTTTGAGTTTATGAATGAGTTTTGCCTTTTGTCGTTGCGTTTCTAAGGCTTGCATTCGTTCTATATCTGAAACAATCATATAGCTATTTCTTGCACTATCCAATGATGCTTCAAGGGTGCAGATGAGAAGCTCTATTTCACCTTGTTCAAAGGTTATTTTCTTTTTCAATCCCTTCATTTTTCTCATCATTTTCTTTTTTTCTCGTCTGAGAATCATTAGATGTATAATATTGCAGAAGACGAGCTAAAATAATATAAGGTTCAACCTATATAACGATTGTTCAATTTTTTTTCACAATCGTCGATGTTCTTTTTTTGAATTAAAAGATACTATGAATACCTCAGGGTTATTATCGATTTGAAAACAGTTTTCCTGCCATGGCCCAGTTTTCTCTATCCACTTCATCAAACACCACGTACACATATTCTGGTGGTTTCCCTGCAACATCTTGCAGCGTTTTGGTGAATTGCTCAGCGATTTCTGCTTTTTGATCTTCACTTAATGTTCCAACCATCCTCACATTTACATATGGCATAGACTTTTCCTCATTCTGGACATGATTACTTTATCCAATAAACATTTCCCTGTTGAGATGAATCGATTATTTCAAATGGATACCAGCGATATGAGCATGACAGCTTGGACAGCTTCCATCATCTGTTAGATTTTTTGAAACGGAAAATCCAGATCTACTGATTAGTTCTTTTCCACAGCTTGGACAAAAGGTATCTTCTCCTGCACCTCGATTACCTTGATAAATATAATGAAGTCCTGCTTTTTTTCCGATATCAACTGCTTTGTTAAGTGTTGAAACCGTTGTTGGTTGAGCATCGGTGAGTTTGTAGGTTGGATAAAATCCGGTGACATGCCAGGGAATGTTTCTATCAAGATCCGAAATGAACTCAGCTATTGCTGATAAGGATTTTGTATCATCATTATATCCAGGTATGATCAAGGTGGTGATTTCGATCCATATCCCCAGCTCGATATAGGTTTGTATGGCATCAAGGACTGGTTGTAGATGTGCCCCACATACGTTTTGATAGAATTCATCGTTCATTCCTTTTAAATCGATATTTGCAGCATCAAGGATGGGTGCAATGTGTTTGATGGGTTCAATTTCAGTGTATCCATTGGTGACAAAGACGTTTTTCAATCCTTTATCATGGGCAAGGGTTGCGGTATCATAAGCATATTCATAAAAAATAGTTGGTTCGGTGTAGGTGTAGGCGATGATATCAGATCCTCTAGAAACCGCATTAGTTACGATTTCTTCTGGAGTAACTGTCTTACTTGGAAAGCTACTAGGTCCTGATTGTGATATGTCGGCGTTCTGACAATGAAGGCAGTGTAGATTACAGCCAACGGTGGCAATGGAATACGCCGTTGATCCCGGGTAGAAATGAAACAGAGGTTTTTTTTCGATGGGATCAATGCTTTGTGCAATGGGGTGATTGTAAACAAGGGAATATAGGGTGCCATCTACATTTTTCCGAACGTTGCAACGCCCGGTTTTTTCTGGAATAATGAGACAATGATGGGGGCATAGATTGCAGCGTGTTTTCTGATCTGATTCTGATTCGTAAAAGAATGCTTCCTTCATGATAGATTCATCATGTTTTCCAGTGCCTTATAAGCTTTTTGACGGATATGTTCTGAAATGCTGATAACGTGTTGTTCTTTTTCTAATGAATCCTTAAGCTCCTGAAGTGATATCTTACGCATCCCGGTGCATTGTGTGTTTAAGGGATGAAAGGTTTTGTCAGGGTTATCTTTTTCTAATCGATAGCAGAAGTTATCCTCTGTTCCCACAATGAATTCATCTTGATCTGTTGTTTTCACATGCTGTGCCATGTGCCCGGTTCCACCGATAAAGGTTGCTAGATCCCTAACGTTTTTTGGACATTCTGGATGACAGATAAATTCGGCATTCGGATATTGTTTCTTCAGACGAGTTACCTGTTCAGGGGTAATGTTTTGGTGAACATAGCAGTATCCATCCCAGAGAATAATGTTTTTTTCTGTTTGTTCAGCGATATATGATCCAAGATTCCTATCTGGTAAAAACAAAATGGTATCCTGTTTAAGTGAGTTGATGATCTCAATAGCATTTGCCGAGGTGCAACAGATATCTGAAAGAGCCTTGATTTCTGCTGAACTGTTCACATAGCTGACCACAGCGGCATCAGGATATGTTTCTTTTTGTGCATTGAGTTTTTCAACGCTAGCCATCTCTGCCAGACCACATCCTGCATCTAGTCTGGGGAGAAGCACTGTTTTTTCAGGGTTGAGAATGTGAGCGGTTTCAGCCATGAATGTCACCCCGCAAAAAACGATGACTTCTGCCTCGGCCTCAACTGCTCTTTTACTGAGGCCCAGGGAATCACCGACATGATCAGCGATGTCCTGAATGGGTCCATCCTGATATACATGGGCGAGGATGACTGCGTTTTTTTCCTTTTTTAATCGATCGATAGTGTGTTCAATCTGGTTTAGAGTCATATCATCAACTTTTATTTTTTACAGTCTGCCCGAGTATTTCTTTCTTCCTTTTAAAGTATCGGTAGGTCATGTTGATCTCTTGTTTGTAACTAAGTCACTAGTCTTTTTTTAAGATGTTTTCATGATAGAATTTAAAAAAGGATTTGAAAAGACCTGACAATAAAAGGTTTTTAAATATCGATTTAATACTGACTATGCTTTGAGGTGATTGCCATGCAAGAAATCAATTCAGATGCAGAAAAGGATTATATTAGATATCTGATTAAAAAATATGTTCCAGGTTTAAAAAGTCAGGGAAAGGAACTTCCGACTATTATGTTTGATAATTCTTATATTGAAGAGGAATCAACCTAGGAGGATTAGCTTCTTTTCATCTTATACTCGACTTTTTTTTAGTGTTTTAACTGATGATTACCATTTGAATTTCTTTTTATCCAGCTATAAAATTATATAAAAATAAAAATAATTAATTTAAAGATCTGAGAGATCTGTTTGTAAAATAAGAAAAAAACGTAGGTAATCTATGATGATGGCGGGATGATGCTTTTTCCACTGAAGATTTCTTTTTTGATGGTTTCTTCTGGTTTCCTGTTCGTTGAGGCTTTATCCTTGAAATATATCTTATTATGAGTAATGACGATTTCGTCCCAAGGTTGACAACTTTGCATCGAATAGGTTCCTTTTCTTGCTTTTACTTTCCTCATTGTTTTCAGACCGTGTGAGACTTGTGTTGGTAAGTGTTCATAAAACTTTTGGTTTAATGAAATCCTATTTTCTCAATAGGTCCTTTCTTTATATTTCACTACAATAAAATGAATGCTATTCGAAAAAGATAATTCCTGTTTTGACTAATGCAATAAATATAATGATTATTGTCACAGCGATAAATATGATATAGATAATCCATGCATAATCCGTTTCTTCGGTAGTTGAGATCGGTTGATAAGGGGTAACTTCCCCTGTTGCAGGATCATACATATAACTATGGGTTCCCTCTCCTGTTACATCAATGAAATAACATCCATTTTCAGATGATTTGAGAGGGATGCTGAGTTCATTTGTCTTATTCATATATGAATCGATTGTTCCATCATAATCGGTATCGATAATATATCCATCAACAAGATCAATGTATTCTCCTTGGTATATAGTCACCATTGTAGTGTCACTATCAGTAAGATTATGGGAATCATATATTGTCAGCATCAAGCTATAGATGCCCGGTTTGGGATATTGGAGAGTCGGGTTTTTTCCAGTAATGGTTTGATTACGTTCTGTTTTCCAAATATAACTTGTGATATCTCCATCTTGATCAAAACTTGCTGATCCATCAAGTGTCAATGTTATATTGACTACTCCGATATATGGACCATTTGCATTTGCATTTGGCGCTATTAGCTGTTGAGAGATAACCTTAATGGTTGTTGTATCAGTTGCTGAAGATTTTTCATCATCGGTTATGGTTAAAGTAACCGTGTAATTTCCTGGATGAGCATAGATATGAACAGGTTGACTGCCATAACCCATGGTTCCATCTCCGAAATCCCAGGTGTAGTTCATAATTATCCCGTCATCAGTGCTATTTGAGGCATCAAATTTGATGCTACAATTAACATAGGTCTGAAATGAAGCTCCCGCATCCGCGATTGGTTCTTGGTTTACAGGTGGTAATGCTTGGTAGCCTGAGGAGGGGTTATCGTTTGATTGGGGTGCTGATTTGGTGCTAAATTGGTAGACAGATGAACGAATTTCACTTCTTGAATCATTGATGATAACGTACCATTCATAGGTTGTTTGATAGGCACGATTGGACCATGTTGTTGTAGCAGTATTTCCAGATCTTACGTTGGTTTGATTTCCAATTTCGTTGTCGGTAGTGTTATCGATGAAAAACACAGAGACATTATTACCATCAACATCATAGACGGTGAGTTGAAGGAGCGGGTTTCTGCCGATGTTGTTGGTTGCATTGGGGGATGGATTTGTTGGTTGACTGGGTGGATTGTTTTCATTTCCTATGGTTTTTGGTGAAATCTCGTTTTGATTTGCTTGTGCCCAGCAGTATCCTTCATACCAAACACCGTTCAGAGTGATATTGGTGGTGTTTACTGCGGTTGTCTGGTATTTCTTCCAGTTTTTTTCAGTGGTATTGTAGTAGTAGAGACCATCTAAACTG
>CAZQMI010000006.1:0-13918 GCA_964594475.1 uncultured Thermoplasmatales archaeon | reverse complement strand
TGAGGTCTTGTTGGGTGTAATAGATTGTGATGTTTATGGGCCAGATGATATGTGATTGATTCTGTATTTCGATATCTATGGTTTTTCCAATGGTGCTTAGATTAATGGGGATTTGATCTGGTTGTTGATCATAGGTTGCAATGCTGATATTTGTTTGGGATGTTGAATTCACAGTTATCATTGTTTGTGCTAAGGAAAGTGCAGAGAGAACCGTTTCAAAACCTGGGATTGTTTGATTAATTTGAAATTGTTGATGGGAAATCGTTCCTCCCTGTGTTCCTCTCCAGGGTGTGTACTGAACATGATCAGAAATATGAAGACCGGTTCCATGAGGATTTTTTGTTTCATGGTAGGGGCCTGTGATGCTTCCCCAATAATTCTCTGTTGCATTAATGTCAGTAGGTATTGTTGAAACATTAATGGCATAATGAGTGTTATTTTTTGAAAACACATTTTGAGTAATGGTAATTGTCTGATTATCAAGTGATGCATTTGAAAAAATGCAGGTGGTACTAGTTTCTATTGTGGAATTGATGATGCTGATATGATGAAGTTGATATGATGTTGGCGTGATTAACGCAATGGCAGATGATGCATTTTTTATGTTAAGATTCAGGATATGGGTATGATTTGATGAAATGTTGAGACCCATCCCTGCTTTTGCATCTATAACTGGTGATGAAAAAGTATTTGCTTGAAGGGTAAGGCTTTTGTTTATGATCAACTGCTCATGATATGTTCCGTTGTTTACGAGAACAGTTCCATTTGTTGCCAACGCGTTTATGGCAGGTTGTATTTGATTAAAAGTGGTAAGATTCCATTTCTCTGTTGTGTTGTCATAGTCATCATCGACAGAGGCGGTCATGAGTGGTGTGGTGAACCAGAAAGTTTCATTTGTCCATTCATAGCCATCTGTGATGTTGACCTGCCAGTGAATTTTTTCATCGATGTCGAGAGGAGTAGGTAGGACACAGTGAATGCTTCCTGGGAATGATTGTGTTCCTTGCTGTGATGCAATTCTAGTTTGATTACTACTAAAAATGGTTATGTTCCAATGTAGTTGATCTGAGTCATCATCAGTTATGGTGACATTGACCATTGTTTGATTTAAAGCTATGTTTCTTGTGGTATGTTGAGGCTGTTCTCCCTGTATTAGTGGTGCGGTGTTTGCATGTGTGGTATTATCATCTTTTGCCTTTGTTTGACTCCAAACACGATCTGTTTCATTATAGCTCCATGCTTGATAGTAGTACCTTTTGTTCATTTCTAAATGTGTATGATTATGGGCTGTAATTGCTGTGCTGTAATTCCATTGACCAAATCCTTGTCCACGTGTCCAATTTGCGGTGGTGTTGTATTCGATATAGATTTGTGTTGCATTTGATCCTGGGGTCCAAGTAAGATTAATCACTGTGCGATTATGAGTTGTAGCAGTAATGCTAGCTGGTGGACTAGGATTGTATGCTGATCTCGTGGTGAAATAATAGGTTTCATTGGTCCAGAGTGATCCATCGGTTGCACAGATCTTCCACCAATAGGTAGTGTTAAATGCTGTTGCATTGATGAATTGATTCCAGATGATTGATGTATTATTTACCGCACTGTGATTTGTTTGTTGAAGCATCCATTGTCCTGAGCTGTTTTCATAAAAGAAGAGGGAGAGAAAATCTTGATTGGTATCGATGATGGTTACATTACAGATTGGGCTGGGATCCGTATTGCTTGAAGCATTGGTTGGCACTTCATTTACTAGCTGTGGAGGATTGTTGGCTGCTGTTGTAAAATGATATATTGCTTCGGTAATCCATCCTTCATCATCGGTGACTACCGCCTTCCACCAGTAGGTGGTGTTGTATTCTGTTGCATTTGTGTATTCATTCCATAGTATTGTTTGAGGATTGCTGAGATTAATTGAGGTGTTTTGTTGCTGTAACACCCAGCTTCCTGATGTGTTTTCATAAAAATTGATGGTAGCAGTTCCTTTATCGATATCATCAATGGTAACACTGCAACTGGGATGAAGCATGATTTCAGTGGATTCATTTATTGGATTTGGAGCTGTTATTGTTGCTGCAAAACTGACATTTGCAATTCCTGGTGTATCGGTTGGAACATTTTGGGAGTTTGCTGTAATCTGATCGGTTTGATTAAGAAGATAGTCATCTTGATAGTATTCAACATGAAATGATGAAATGGTTCCATTTTGATCAGTTGAATTACTGATATTTAAAAAGAAATTGGAATGGCCCTGTGAAAGATTTTCTGAAAACTCAGTGATATCCAGGCACATAAAGGAAGGATATGCATGATTGGTATCGTTATATCCATCCCACCATGGTGTTTTATTGGTAATCGGATTAGTATAATTACCGATTCCTAGTTCTACAGCTGCATCTCGATATGGTGCTGAGCTGTATTCCCAGGTAGCAATGAGATTTGGGTGTTCATTATTGCTTGTATTATAAAAGATATCAAACCATGTGGCGCTATTGATTTTATCTATTCCTGAAGTAAATGCATCATAGGTGAGCCAGTAATATCCATCATTTGTAGGCCCCCAATTTTCTCCCCAGGAGTTAACGACTTTAAATGCGCCTGTTTCATCTGAATCAACATCTTCTTTACTGTCATTATATCCAATGATACAGTTCGCATGGGTTACATTGAAAAATAAATCAGCCGAGCCCAATACGTCATCGCTGCCGAAATTTGTATAACTCGCTGAGTTGAGTGCAAACACAGCTGGTGTTCCTGCTGAAAGAATAGTTTTAATAGCGTTGACTGAAGAATCATTATAAGGGTAAGATAACCCATAGATGTTTTCTACTCGATACAGAGGTGCTTCTCTCCAGGCAGATTCATTGCCCCAATGAATATGATCGTTTTCATCATAGGGCATGGTTGTCCATCGACAGATACCAATATCATTCATTATTTGCCCGATTCCCCAAAAGCTTGATCCGCTATCCTCGCCGGTATTTGCTTTGTTGTACGTGAAGGCTGGACTGAGAAGTTGACTGGTATTTCCCATGCTTGCCTCGGTCCATCCACATTGTTTTGCATGAACATATCCCATGGCGTAATATGTTGCTGCCCAACTGGCACAGGATCCTTGAGTGCCTTGATCGCCTACTTTTGGAAAACAAGGATCTACTGTAAGATCGATGGAAGAGGATCGTATTTTTCCCAGACGAGTTGAATCGATAATACGCAACGTTCCAACCATGTCCTCCCATTCCTTTTCATTAGGAGCTGTATATCCAGTGAACCTATTGTTGCCTCTTAAGAACAGATTTTTATGTGATTGACCTGCATTAGCGAGTTCTTTCATTTGATTGATTTCTTCAGCAGTTGCTGGATGTGAAAGAGAATAAAAATCCAGGGTTTTTTGCTGATAATCATGATTGATCTCACTTCTGATGCTCACAAAATGAAAACTCATACATAGAAATAATATGATGATTACTATTGCTTGTTTGTTTTGTATTGAAGTTTTTTTCATTGCTGTTCTGCATCCCATTAGATCAGTGTTTTTTTATGCCAATGAATAAGCATAAATCCCTCTGTTATAACATATGCTAGTTGAAAGAAAAATATATTTTTGAGTTTATAAGAGTTCTGTATGAAAGAAAAGAAAAAAAGTGGGGGGGATACTAATCGAAATAAAGGTATCCTAGTTTTATTAGGACGATCAGAGCGATGATAATTGCCACTGCAATGATGATCCCAATAACAGTCCATGGTGTGTCGTCTTGTTTATCTTCTGGTTCTTGTGGGTTGTATGGGCTTAATGCGCCTGTTGATTCATTGTATTGTCTATCATAGGTGCCATCGCCGTCGGTATCAACAAGATAGTTTCCACTGCTTGTTTCATTCATCACGGTGACTGCTCCTGATGTGGTATTGAAATATGATTCCTCTATCCCATCGCCATTAGCATCAACCACGTATCCATCGGTATTTTCCACAGGTTTTCCATCGTAAATAGTCGCTGTAGTATCTTCGTAATCAGTGACATTATCCGAATCAGTTACATTCAATCGTATTTGATAGATATTTGCAAATGGATAGCTGACTGTTGGTGTTTCCCCATAAAGGGTTTCATTCATTCCAACGGTCCAGGTGTAATTGGTAATTGATCCATCAGGATCAAAACTGCCTGAACCAATAAGCATGATTTCCTGGTTGACAACACCAGTGTAGGGTCCTCCGGTATCTGCTATTGGTGGTTCTGGAGCAAGAGCATGAATGGTCACCGTTGTGGTATCAGATCCTGTTGCACCATCATCATCAGTAACGGTGAGTGTAACAGTGTAAGTATCTTCTCGTAAATAATAATGGGTTGGATTCACACCAGATCCAGTTCCTTCATCACCAAAATCCCATTCATAGCTGACAATATTTCCATCACTATCTGAACTATTCGAACCATCAAAGGTAATGGTGCTATTGATATATCCTATATAAGGTCCGCCTGCATCTGCTGTTGGTGGTGTGAGTGGTGGTGGAATCGATGTTCCACCTCCTGGAGATCCTCCACCGCCTGAGTTTTCTACAGAAATCAAAGCTGTGTCAGTTGTATATCCTGTTTTTGTTGCAGTTATGGTAAAACTGGTATCAGAACCAACTGATGGTGCGGTGAAACTAACCTGTCCATTTGAGTCTGTACTTTCATCATTTGCATTAAAATTGACATTTGCATTTTCAACAGTTGTACCCCCTTCGGTTTTTACTGTTACCGTAAAACTGTTTCCCTCTGTTACTGATGATGATGCAGTGATTGCCAAGATATAGTATTGTTCAAATCGGGATGTTAATGGATAGGTGTCGTTATTATCAGTACCGCCGACTATATTCGTATAATTTGTATCCCCGATGCCATCGCCATCTGCATCGATTCCAGTGTAATCATCTCCCCAATAGTTACCTTCTCCTAGTGTTGCATTGTACCAGGTGTTGTTATTGTTTGAGTTATCGCTTGCATTTTGATTGGTATTATTATAAATGTTGTTATGATAAATAACACAATTTTCTACGGATTCAAGTATAATACCGGTGTCTGAATTATTTTTGATATAATTTTTGAAAATGGTATTGTTTGATGAATTTTTTACATAAGTCCCATTAGTATTATTGTATACTGTATTACGCTGTAGTTGTATATGATGGACTTCAAATGAGGAATTATAAATGTAGATACCATAGGAACAATTATACACCTTGAAATCTTTTATAATGGAGTTATTGCTGGTAATATTCAGTCCATATCCTCCCATTCCATCGATGAAAACAGAGCTATTTGCATCCATGGTAACTGTCTTGTTTACCTCAACATTTTCTTCGTATGTCCCGTTCCATACGACTATATAACCTCCTGAACTAGCATTATTAACTCCCTCCTGGATCGTTCTAACATGCGTTTCATCATACCACCCTGAGCTAGCGTTGTCATCAACATAAATATATCCAGATGCTAATGGGAGGTAGTCTCCACCATTATCAATGTATTCATTATATGGAGTCATTGTATCTCCAATACCATCATCATTGAGATCTGCTCCTGTGTAATCACTCCAATAATTACCCGCGATATATATTCCTCCAATGATGTTTGTACCTGCTCTCATTGTTGTATTCCAGGTATTGTTTTGTGTATCTTCAGCATTTCTATAACTATTGTTAAATAAATTATTGTAAATCAAGTTATCTTCAGCAGTTCCAGCTGGATTTACATACAAACCATATTGATTTTCATAAATACGATTGTTGGTAATGTTGTTGTTGTTTCCTTCTAAAATAATGCCTTTACCATAGGTATGATTATAGATTTTATTGTTGAAGATTGTGTTATAATGCGAATCCATTAATTGCAATCCGTTATGCTCAACTAGTAAATTAAAAGTTCTTTTTAATATGTTATTTTTGATAGTATTGTTATTGCAACCGGTATCTAGCGTTATGGCGGTTCTACTATTATCATATATTGTATTATTTTGAATTGTATTATTGCAACAGTTGGTAAACAGATAAATACCATCATTTGAACTATTGTAAATGGTATTGTTTTCAATTACGTTCTGTTCACAACTTGTTTCCAGGCGAATGCAATAACCGGAAGAATTGAAAATTGTGTTATTGCTAAGTGTATTGTTTAAACAGGAGGCTTGAACTGTTATTCCGTAGCTACCATGGGAAAAAGTGTTATTGAAAAGTGTATTATTGTTTGAATGCGTCGAAATACCGGATCCACCGTCACCACCTGATCCAGTATTATTTGAGATGGTGTTATTGGAACAGTATCTTATAAGAAAGATTGCACGATTCGTATTGGATTCCCCAGTATTATTATTAATGATATTATTACTTGAATTTGAATAGAGACGAATGCCATATTGATTATGTGTTACCGTGTTGTTTCGTATTTCATTTTGTGTTGATTCGAAAAGGTAGATTCCAGTTTTTAGATTGACAGAGTTATTATTGTGATTTGCATTATTGTTTTCCACTTTACAATTCTGTGATCGTGCTAAACTGATACCCACCTCTAAATTATCGCTTGCATTATTATTAGTGAGTGTGCAATTATCTGAATTCTCTAAACTTATTCCATTGGTGTTGTTTCTAGCAGTGTTGTTAATAAATCTATTTTCAGAACCCCATTCAACAAGAATGCCATTAGTATTGTTTTCGAGGGTGTTATTTGATATTGTATTGTTATATGTGTTAGAGGAAAAATGAATGCCATCGTCATTAAAATTACATGTATTGTTAATAAGACTATTGTTTTTCGATCCGGCAAAGTATATTCCATAATCGTTATTATTATTGCAGATGTTGTTGGTTATAGAATTGTTTTCACTCGTTGAACTGAGACGTATTCCATAGTAGTTATCGCTACAATTATTATTGGAAATAGTATTGTTAATAGAGGAATATGGAGCACGGATTCCATGTCCATTGTTAACACAAGTGTTGTTTAAGATATGATTATGCTTAGATGCTTCATCATTATAAATCCCCGTATCGTCAAGAGCTCCTGATGAACCTAATGCATTAAAATTGTTATTACAAGTATTGTTCTCTATCATATTTCTGTAGCAGTGGTGTTGCAGGTAAATACCATGATCATAATTATTATTACACGTATTATTTGTTAAATTATTGTCATTCGAATAATGGTACAGATAAATACCATGATTTAAATTGGCGTTAACTGAATTATTATCTATTGTGTTATTTGAGCACGTGTGAAAATAAATCCCATAATCAGAGTTATTTTCAATTGTGTTTTCAGTTAAATCGTTATAATTTGAAGAACTTTCTAATTTGATACCAACAGTGTTGTTGTAAATACGATTTGATGAAATATTGTTATAATCTGAGTTATAAAACCAGATTCCTTTATCAGAGTTATTATAGACTTGATTTAATGATAAATTGTTACTATTATTTGAGTAATAGACAGCTATACCAATTCCTGCATCATAAATAGTGTTATCATAGATTTCATTATCACTTGAATTTCTAATAAAAATTCCTGTATTAACATCTCTAACATTGTTTAATGAGAGATTACAATTTGCACAATAACCTGAAAGACCTAAAACTTGTTCTCTGTAACCAAGAAGAATACCACCCATCGGACAATCAAATACAGTGCTATCCGTTATATTAAAATATGTAGTATTATCAACGCCAACACCCAAGTTGGCATCATCAACTGTGATATTGTCTAATGTAATATTCTCAAGTGGATGAGTAGAATTAAATACATAAATTCCTAAGCCCGAGCTACAATTTGTAACAGAAATATTTTGAATAACTGTATTATTTGCCGTTATATTCACTCCATAACCATCCATACCATCAACAATTGGTGTTGCACCTGATGCATTAGTCAAGGTTAACTGCTTATCCAAAATAATATTTTCACGATATGTTCCAGAATCAATAGAAAGTGTATGTCCATCTACTGTATTGGAATCATCTATTGCATTTTGAATGGTTAAGAAAACCATACTTGTATCAAGATTAGTAACCGATCCATAAGAATTATAATTATAAAACAATGGATACAGATCTTGACTGCTACCACCTGCAATATTATAAGCTGTATCCCCTATTCCATTTCCATCTGAATCAGTTCCTGGATAATCGCCCCAATAATTACCTTCATTTACAGTTGTACTGTTCCAATTATTGTTACTACAGTTATCAAAAGCATTTTGAATAGAATTATTGTAAATACTGTTGTGATAAACCGTGTTATTTTCAGATCCAACACCTTGAAAAGTCGTTAGATTAATTCCGTATTGATTATGCGAAACTATATTTTCATTTATTGTATTATTACATGAGGCCCTAAGTATAATGCCAAGTTCTGGATCCGGTCTCGGATCACTTTCATTAATGTTATAAATTTCATTTGAAGATAAAGTATTATTATCGGAGAAATATAAGTCTATACCTGCACTATCACATGAGGATATGTTATTATCAATAATTGTATTAAAGTCTGAAAATGTAAAAACTATACCTTCTGCAAGAGGACCAGTCTCATTATAGCTCATATTATATATGGTATTATTTGAAATGATACAATGTGTTGAATTAGCAATATTTATACCTGAACCAGATTGTGTGAGAAGGGTTTGAGAAATGTTACAGTTTGAAACATTAACATAGTTACATGTGCTAAAACCAGATACACCATGTGTTTCTTTATATCCAATAACTATCCCATATAAAGAAGAATTTTTAATATTACAATTAGTTACATTACAACTTGTAACATTATCAAAAATAATTCCAATTAAGCTACCGTTAATTGTTAGGTTATCAAGATTGATGTTTTCTAAGACATCAGATGGCGTAGACGAGTTGTACACACGTATCCCCCATCCCATTGTAAAATTGGTAAAATTAATATTTTGAATAGTAATATTATCAACGGTTATATTAAAACCATTCATACACATAGTGTCAATGATGGGATTTACGCTTCCATTATTCTTTATTGTCACACTCTGATTAACTGTGATATTTCCTTCTTGAATCAATGAATCATTAATATAAATGATATCTCCATCGTTTGAATCATTTATTGCATCTTGAATAGTTTGATACATATCGTTAGAACCAACATATCGCGATTCTGCCATTGCTCCTTGCATCAAAAAAAGAAACAATAATCCTAATAATAGGATTCCTGCGAATAATGTTATTTTTTTGTTTCCAGGCTTTTTATTGTGATTTTTTGTTTGGTTAAATCTCATCATATCCATCCTCAAATGTACAGTATGGTGGGAAATCAATTGATCTCATATTCCTCCCAGTTGATCTAGGTTCACTGTAGGCTATTTAATTGCTTTTTCCTGTATGATTCCAAGAAATGATTTCCCTTCCTCTATTCTCCACCTTACTTTTTGATTGTTAACAAGTGAATCAGAGTCATCTGATATAAAATTTTTTAAAATATTTATGTTAACAAATGTACATTATAAATATTTTATTTAAATATATATTTTTAAAAGATTGTGTAAAATTTACATAAATTATGATTTTATATTCATTTTTAGTTTTCACACGGTTTAGTTTTTATATTCATTATTTCAATATAATTATGCAAATTTGACAATTTGTCACGTTTGTTTTATATAATAGAAATAAGAAAGTATATCATGTTAAGGCAGTTGATGCGGTTATGATTGTCCCTGGATCTGATGAAGAAAAAGAATATCTTTCCTATCTTTTAAAGAAACATAAAAAAGATAAAGAAGATAAAACATAAAACGCCTTAACATGCTGATCACCTTTTTAACATTCTTTTCATTGTTTTTGATAGTGTGCCTTTAAAAAAATCACAAGATCATCTAGAGAGGAAAACCCATCTGGTTGTTTACCTAATCGCTTCAGATAGAAAAAGTGCATACCTGTTCGCTGTGCAAACTTTTCATCCGTGACTTGATCGCCGATATAGATGAATTTGTTAACCGTTGCTTTTTTTTGTATTTCAGAGAAGAGATGATGATGCGGTTTCATCAGTTCGATATCTTTCAATCCATCACCGCGTCCAATACCAAAAGAAAAAAGGTCTTCATACTCAAATTCCCTGATAAAAAAATCAACAACCGTTTGTGGAGAATTACTGACAATGCCCAGTTCAAAAAATGATTTAATATCATAAAGTCTGCTCACATCGGGAAATGGTCCAATCACACGGTTTTTCATCGCCTGTAGTTTTTCCTCAGTATAGATCCGGTTTCTTACCGGCCAGAGTATTTCTGGTTTCACTCCGATTTGTTCACTGATCTCCTTGAAACGAGGTATATGTTTTGAATAAAGAAATTCAGTGTATTTCCCTTCATCAATGTTAAAATGAGCTAGTGTTTTTTTACTTGCTTCACGTAACCAGGAAAGATCAGTTTCCGAATCCAGTAGAACTCCGTCTAAATCAAAGACTGCTGCTTGTGTAATGGTCATAGGAGGTCAACAAATATAATTGAATACAGATGGTTCATATGTATTTTCTCTTTCATATTATATTTGTTTCCTCTCTTTGTGGTTAATATGAGCTAGTTTCTCATCGGTTATCAATTGGAACAATATCGACGACATCAAATGCTTCACCAAGATATATAAAGGTCAGCAACGAAAGATTACCATAAAAGAGCACTAACGTCTCTATGAAATCAAGGAAATCAACGGCGTTTTTAAGGTATCCATTCATGAAACCAGTGAGAAATAATCCAGACCAGTACAGACCATAGCCTAGTGAGATAATATCAGTGTAATCATCAAGCCCTCCTTCAAATGCTCCATCAGGGTCCTCCCAGCTCATTCCAAGGATATGTATGTCTTTTTGTTGTTGTTTGAGGTCTTCTATTCGTTGCAGAATAGCATTTTTGAGTTCGTCCTTTTCATACTCTGGTGTATATGGTGGCACTTCTTTTTTCATCATTGAATATTCAACAGCGGTTATACTAGGTAATAACAGCATGATGACGCAAGCAAGAACGCTTACTATGAGAATTGGTTTTTTCATATCTTACCCTCCAATTAATCTAATACAGTTTATATTTATTAATTCTTCGATAATAAAGCAGTAAAATTCATATGTTTTGAATGAAAAATCTAATTTTTACTAAAAAAACCATTTTTTTGATTTATTTCGTAATTATTACCGTCGCTACGAATACTTGGTAACAACTGTCAAATAATCCTTATTAATCCAAAAAAACAAAAAAATAGAGTATGAAAACAATTGTAACTGTTGGTAACCTGATCTTTCAATGGAATGGATTGTTCTACGAAATGAAAGTAAATGATCCTGCCAGAAAATTATTCCTGGATATGCGTCACCGGCAAACCATGATTCAACTGAACCGACATTTCATTGATATACAGTAATTTTTTATTTTTGCAATCTCGATAATTCTTTTTTATAATTTACACCGTGATATCCTTGTAGTCAAAGTACAACACAGCAGCGATCAGTGCAAAAAGTGTTACCAGGATGAGAACAGCATTTCCCGTTACATCGATTTCCCCCAGTTTCAGTGCATCATAGGGTTTGAAGTAGTGTTTCAATGAAAGATATCCAAGTGATTCGTAATCAGGGATGAGCTCGGCGATAGAATCAAAGATAAACATGGCTACGACGATGGCCATGGTGACGATGCTTGCCTTCATTTTTTCATCAAAGAGGGTGGAAAAGAAAATTCCAATGGCAACGATAGAGAAGAAATAGGGTATACTGATCAGATGAGTGAGAAAGAGATGATAATAATCAAGGGTTTCTCCTATTCCTATGGTTGCAGTGATTATCACGATCATAGCCACAAAATTGATGATTAGTACCATGGGAAGAAGCCCGATGAATTTTTCGATGATGATCTGTTTTTTTGATACTGGATTGCTCATGAGTACATCAATGGTTTTTGATTCCACTTCTTTGGCAATGGTTGAAGCAGCGATAAAGCCTAGGATGATTCCCAGGATGAGTACCCAGAAGATCTGATACATTTCAATGTTTAGAAAACCAACGTAACTGGCCATGTCTTGATAACCCGGGATAAATCCGAATTGATCTAACCCACCTGATTGGTTCATATCAATAAGAAGATCTTCAAATGCAGGATACATTCCAGTGTACATGGCTGCCATTCCTGAGAAAAGAAGAGTGAGGATGATGGTTGCTTTCCAGTTGTCTTTGATGGTTTGAATGGCGATGTTGAATCGGAGGATTTCTCTTATGCGGTCTTTCATCATATTAGCTGTCACCTCCCTCGTCATAGTACCTCATGAAGATATCTTCAAGACTGAACTCCTGTACTTCTAGGTCAATAATAGTGTATTGAGCGATTTTTTTGATAAGTTCATCAATGTTTTCTTCAACGGTGAATTCAATCCAGCCATCTACCAGTTTCGCATTGTTGTTTGAGGCAAGTTCAGTGGGATCTTCTTTGATTTTAAGTCGAAATCGTTTCCCTCTTTTTTGTTTGAGGTCTTCAATGCGTTCAAGAGCGACCAGTTTCCCCTTTCGAATGATACCAACGCGATCACAGACTTTGTCAACCTCACTAAGGATGTGAGAGGAGAAAAACATGGTGCGTCCTTTTTTCCTTTCGTTATGTAAGAATCGGTAAAACTTTTGTTGTAGGAGAGGATCAAGACCGCTGGTTGGCTCATCCATGATGACGATTTCTGGATCATCCATGAATGCTTGTACGATACCCAGTTTTTGTTTCATACCTCGCGAATAGGTTTTAATTTTACGATCAAGGGGGAGTTGAAAGATATCAAGGAGTTCCTCAAGTAATGAAAGATCGGTGTTTCGGATGTTGCTGAAGTATTGCAGGCATTGCCTGCCGGTTAGATGTTCATAGAGGTTGAGTTCTCCAGGGATGTAGCCGACCTGTTTTCTAATGTCAACGATGTTGTGCTTGATGTTTTTTCCTAAAATATATGCTTCTCCTTGATCTGGTCTGAGAAATCCAAGCAATGCCCGGATAGTAGTGGTTTTTCCTGCTCCATTGGGGCCAAGAAACCCGAAGATTTCGCCTTTTTTCACTTCAAATGAAACGTGTTGAACTGCCAATACATCTTTGTATGATTTAGTAAGATTTTTTACTTCGATCACGCTGGTTGCGTAGGGAACATGTGTTGATGTTGGTTTTTTTTCATCAGGTTGAAATCTAAAATAGCCTTTGAGTCCACATCGATCACAGATAAGAATTTTTTTCTCACCATTCTTTCCAGTAATTTCATTGATGGTTCCGCATGATGGGCATTTTACTTTTTTTGTTATTTGTTCATCCATGTGTTCGCACCAGTGTTCATCCTAGTTCTTTTTACCTGTTAGGATAGAGCTATGATATTGTAATGTTCTTATTTAAATGGATTAGATAGAAAAAAAATGCGTACTAATAAATATTTGGATATGTTTAATGTTATTTCATATAACTCTGGATGTAGTGAGTAATATCATTAAAAATTATATTTTTCTTGATTCGTTATCTTGATTGAAGAAAAATTTTTAATATCAATGATTATAACTATTTTAATATCAGAGTTTACTTTGATATATTTGATATTCTACTCTGAGAAACAAACAACGATTTCATGATTCAAAACAGCTGAGGGATTTGAATGGTTTGGATTTGCGAAAAATGCGGACAGGGTAATATCGAAAGCTTTACCAAATGTATTGAGTGTAATGCACTGCGAGTAAAAGAAAATGCAGATCTGATGAATTGTTGGGATTTTCATCAATGCTCGATGAAGCATAAAAACGAATGCGTGGTGTTTGATAAAAGGCTGGGAAGACAATGTTATCTGTATTATGATATGAATAGTGGATGCCCAGGCAATAACCATAAACCATGCAGTGAATGCACTTGGTATGAAAAAATTATCA
>CAZQMI010000005.1:0-36569 GCA_964594475.1 uncultured Thermoplasmatales archaeon | reverse complement strand
GTAGCGACTACTGAAATCATTATGAGCAAAAATACGTTTCACCACTACATGGTCTCTTATGTTTTCCCCGGCTAATTTCTCCATGTGATCTATGGTCTTTGTGTAGTATTTCTCCCGGGTTTTTTCAGTATCCTTTAGTCCAGCGGCAACTGGGACAAGCACAAAAACATTTTCTCCTCCCTTTATTGCAGTTTTAGGATCTGTTTTTGAAATACATGACACATAATAAGAAAATTTATCAGGCCATTGTGGATTTTTGAAAATATCCTCAAAATGTTGATCCCATTGCGGATGGAAAAACAAATTATGATGTTCAAACCGCCTCAATTGTTTATCAAGCCCGAGATAGAGTAGATAGGCAGAGGGTGCAATCTTTCTTTTGTCCCAATATTTTTCCGAATAGGATTGGTCTTTTTTATCCAACAAATTGTTTTCCGCCCAGGCATAATCAGCATTCACAACGACCATGTCCGCAGGATATGTTTCTTCATTTGTTCGAACGCTTGTTGCTCTTTTATTTTCGACATTGATTTTTTCAACGGGTTGATTGAAGATAAAATCAACACCCTGTTCCTTTGCAAGGACATGCATTGCTTCTGAAAGCTTACCCATTCCTCCTTTGGGAAACCAAACGCCCATATTAAAATCGACATGAGACATCAAGGAATACAAAGCGGGACTATCGTAGGGACTTCCACCGAGAAAAACTATAGTATATTCTAAAATCTGACGGATTTTTTGACTATCAAAATACCGTTTCGCATAATTATCAAGTTTTTCGAACATATGCAGTTTTGTTCCTTCCACAATCAAGTTTGGTTTGAAAAAATCAGTGAGATGTTTGTAATCCTTATAGATAAAATCCCTCATGGCAATATCATATTCATATTTACTTTTATCAAGATACTCCCTCATTTTTTCCTTTGCACCAGGTTCAAGTTGTTCAAAAAGGTCAAGGTTTTTTTCTAAATCCGCAGAAATATCAACATAATCATTTTCATCGAAAAACACTCGGTATGAGGGATCAAGACGAATAAGGTCCATGTAATCCTCAGGTTTTTTATTAAATGTGGCAAAAAAATTGTTGAATACATCCGGCATGAGATACCATGAAGGGCCCATATCAAAGGTGAATCCATCCTTCTTCCATACGGATGCTCGTCCACCGGGTTGCCCATTTTTTTCTAGAACTGTTACTTCATGACCATTCTTTGCAAGAAGTGCTGCTGCTGAAAGACCACCAATGCCAGCACCAACGACTATAACCTCTTCATTACTCATCTTTATCACATTCTTTTTTTCTGTTACACTATCCTTTTTAATCCTCTGTGCTCATGCCTCACCCATTTTTATGTTTTTGCTGCTGATTGCTTGTCCTGTTTTATCCATTTTTTCTTGAAGTAAAGATAGACAAGAAGATAAAATGAAAGCATACTGTAATTATAGAAGAAATCCTCAAAAGGAATAGTAATAAATCGTCCATACCAAAGTTGTTCAACGGTTCCACCCCAGATCGCATCTGGATTATACCCAACTATTGGAATGCTTGTCAATATATAGTTGAAAATGAGAAATGCACCAAAGGAGATTAATATATAGGCCCAGTAATTTCTTGATTTTAGAATATCTGGATACCAGGTGGCGGCTATGAACAAAAATGCACTTACCGAGAGAAGAGAAAGGATGGTGTAGTCTTGATAATAGAAACTGATCCCGACGATAAAGAGAACAATAGCGATTCCGTAATAGATTATTTTATTGAACCGGATCTCTTTGTCTGGAAAAAAATATTCCAGATTCTCAAAGATGAATATACATGAATAAGGAACAACTACAAAGAACAAAGCCTCTTCTAGAGGAATGATAAACTCAAGACCAATAAGGTATTCTTCTTCAAACCACCAATCACCGCGCAAGGTAACTAGCAGGTCCCAGAAAATATAAATGCCACCTACGATGAAAATTGATGTAAACAAGGGTTTATAGTATCTATAATATGGAAAAACCCATTTGAATGAAAAGATTAAAGGAAAAATCAGGATTAAAATATCTAACATAAGATAATTGATTATCATGATTATCTCCCAATGATCAATATAATGCCATTATGTATATTTTTATATATCTTTATAGCCTAATTCATTTATCCATCTTTCTTTTCCATTTAGGCCTACGCAAACTTTTTACTTGCTAACACAAACCCAAAACATACACCTTTGTATGCCGTGGTCTTTTTATGATGAATGGTATGTGCATGAAGCACGCGTTTCATATATTTGCTTTTTGGTTTATATTTCAATTTAATGCGTCGATGGAAAAAAACATCATGTACCAGGAAATAGGCTATACCATATGCCATGATACCAAGACCAATCGCAAACTTAATGTCATAACCATCCAATCTACCAGTCAAAATTAATAAAAAGGAAATGATACCAAAAACCACGCCAAACGCATCATTTTTTTCAAATCGACTATTTGTAAATCGATGATGGTCTTCATGAAGTAGAAACCAACCAAAACCATGCATGACAAACTTGTGTAAAAACCAAGCAACGAATTCCATGAAAAAGAAAACCAGAATAACCACAGCAATATAAATCAAAATAATCATATTTGGACCAAGTGTTATACTCATAATAGCATATATCTTATCTATGGTGTTTTATATAATTTTTGTGGGATACTTAAATAATCGTGAAAAAAGAAGATATTTATAACATAAAATATTATTTTGTATAACTTATATGGTTTCTTATAAGAATTTTCTTAATGTCCACCATTCTACCAACCATTTTCCATATCCTGCCATAAAACCGGAAATCACGAAACGACCAAATTGAGCAATTCCTCTATTATCACCTAGGCTCACCACCATTGGTGATTTACCTGTTTTATATGTTTTCAACGGTTTATCATCTCGTATCCTTTTGAGATTTTCAGCGATAATGTGTGCATGAAGCTCAGCCTTTCTTGCTGTTTTTTCTTCGTTAATATCAGTAATATCACCGCCGACAAAACATTGCGGATAATTCAATAATTGTAAGCTTTCATTGACTTTAATTCTTCCATATCTATTAATCGGGTCGGGTTTAAAATCCTTTAGAAATGAAGAATCTACAGAACTTCCAGCACACCAAATACAAATATCAGCCTGTATCTTTTTCCCACCTTTACAGACATATGTTTCTTCATTTGGATGATGCAAAATCTTTTCATTAAAAAGAAATTTAACTTTTCTTTTCTGGAGGAATTTTTTTGCATGCCTTGATGCAGAACGTGGCCCTCGCTCAAGAAGGCGATCATTAGAATGAACCAAGAGAATCTCTATGTTTTTACCTTTTTCCGCTAATTCAGCTGCAATTTCAGTCCCAATATATCCACCGCCAACAATAAGCACTTTTTTCACATCTTTTTTTAATCTTTTCCCCAAATCCTTAGCTTCATTCGAACGAGTAACGGTGAAAACATTCGTTTTATTCTTCATATTAATTTGATAATAACTTCCGGTACAAATTATCGCATAATCATAATGTATTTTTTTACTCGCTGTGAGTACAACACTAGGATTGACCTCGTGAACCGGTTCATTGATGAAAATGGTATTTGAAAGAAATTCTTTGAAGTTTACCCTGATGTTTTTTTGATACCCTGGTTGAGTTATACATTTATATGCACTTGGATTATATTCAAAAAAAGGATTTTTATCAATTAGGGCAACATCCATATGTTTTTCATTATCTAATTTCTTTGCAAGTGTTGCCCCACAAAAGCCCCCTCCTACAATGACAATTTTCATCAATCATTATAAAAGTGTCTAACATTATTAAATTCTTTTGTTTAAATAGATAAAAATATCCATAATTCTGACAAATTTTAATTAAAAATCTAAATATTAGACCTAAACATTTTTTTAAATATCCTAGGATTAAATCCCATCTTCATTCAAAATCGTCACTAGCAAAAAAATTAATAACAACTGTATAACAACTTTTTTAAACAAATAATATTATATTTAAGTGATTATTTCAATTAGAGCATATTGGATATTGTTGATTTTAGATGTCGAAAAAAAAATGGATAGTACTGGGCATACTTTTGCTTGTTTTCATATTTATAAGCTTCTTTGTTTTTGATACATTACAAAATGTCAACGCTCCAAAAGTAACCGTAAAAATAGATGTTCTTGAACTTACCAAGGATAACGTCAGCCTTAATATTTCCATGAAACTTGATAATCAAAACCCTTATGCGATGATTCTTGAGGATATGAAATTAACAATAATGACGCCAGAAAAAGAGCTTATTGGAGAATTAACATTCCCAAAGAAAACCATACAATCTAACAAAGAAATTGCCATTTATACTGAAGGATCATTTGGTTTTAACAACCAGCCATTAGAAGAATTACACACCCATATCGATGCGGAATTTGGAATAGATTTCTTTGAATTTATTTCAATATCCATCCCATTGGATATTGATATTATTACTGATCCTCAACCAGTCATCGATGTCATTTCCTTTCCGAGTATTTCAATGAGTGCAGATATTGGAACCATAGATGAAACAGGCGTGCTTGTGAATGGAACAATACTTGTAAATAATCAAAATCATTTTTTAATGGAACTTTCTAATACGGATATCATAATAAAACATAATAACATTCCAATCAGTGCTGATATCATCGTTACTGATTCGGTCATAGAACCCCAGTCGATTTCACCTATCACTTTTTCTGCATTCGTTGGATATGATGTGTTTAATAATGGTGTATTGTCTGCAGTGCTTACTGGAGATGTTACCGTTATCGTGGGAGGAATATCAATGAAAAGATCCTTTACCACTTCAGCACAAATGGATATTCCTGATATCGCAAGCTATCTAATGAACAATGAACGGATCGAAATTTCACTTTCAGCAGATTTTGATATCACCATGAATGGAGTTAATATGAATGTTGGATTAAAACTCTACAATCCTACCAATGTTCCTTTAATTGCATCAGATTTTGATATTATCATTTATCGAGTGGATAATGATAATAAAACAAAAATTGCCGAGGATATTTTAGAAAACTGTCCTGTTCCACCACGAAGTGAGGTGTGTTTAAAGGATTCATTCAAATTGCCCGTGATTTCATTTTTTCCATACTTTGGTGAAGGCATTCCAGACTGGTTTTTACTGACACTAATCGGTGATTTCAAGATTGCAAACTCAACGCAATGCATTCCAGTGCAAATAAATGGATTTCTCAGTGGTAAAATTTTTTAATTACATGATTTTTTACTATTTTTATTTATTATTTTGAATATTTTTTAATATATGAAAGGATTTATAAACCATTGTGTGCTTAAATATTATTTATAGGAATAAAACATAATAAATGATTTCATGTCTGAAAAAATCTATGCATCGAAGGAAAAGAAATATAGATAAATATTATAATAAATATTGATTAAGACATCCTAAAATATATATAAAAATATATTCTAAAAGGAGAAGTCTATGTCTAAGGGAGAAATAATCATTACAGGTCTGGTAATCCTAGGAATCTGGGTAGCAGGTTATTATCTAAGCACAATATTAATGTAAGAAAATATAATTGTAACCTAGATTATCTGGATACACCATAATAGCCAAAAATATCAATTAGCCCTAGCTAATTATCTATTTTTAAAACCATTACAAATAAACAGAGCGCAGCCTTATGAAATGGGACCAAATTGAGCTAATTCGAAGCAAAAAACGGAAAAAAACCATTGAAGGAAAAATCATCGATACCACTTTACGAATCTATCTACCAGATAATCTCAGCACAAAAGACGAAAAAAGATATATCAAAACGATTACAGAGAAAATGGAGAAAAAACATCTAAAAAAACAACTGAACTCGAATACCGACCTACAAAACCGTGCAGCAAAAATAAATAAACAATATTTTAATGATCAACTGGATTATTCAATTCAATTTGTAACCAATCAACAGAAAAAATATGGAAGTTGTACACCAGCATCCAAATCGATTCGCATATCCGACCAAATAGCCGATTATCCATCATTTGTTCAAGATTACCTCATTATACATGAACTTGCCCACCTCATCCATGCTAATCATTCAAAAGCATTTTGGGAATTAGTTCACAAATATCCATACGTAGAAAGAGCAAAAGGCTTTCTTTATGCCGTGGAATACCTATCAAAAAAATAGCATATAAATAAATGATGAACACCTCATCTTCCATACAACAAAAAGACCGAAAAGTCAATAATAACACACGAAATTAAAAAAAAGAATATGAACCAAATGAAATCGATACTTTTTCAACAGCAAAAAAATATTGGACAAATCATCCTGAATCGCCCATCAAAATGTAATGCACTCTCTCATGATCTCCTCCTCGAATTACAAAACCAACTCAAGATAATTAGAAAGAAAAACGATGTTTCCGTCATCATTATCAAAGGAAATGGATCTACGTTTTCAGCAGGTCATGATCTCAATGAGCTCTTATCAAAAAAGTCAAAAGATGAAATACAAACTATCTTTACCACCTGTACAACTGTGATGAACATTCTCCAAGAAATGCCTCAGCCGATTATTGCCTCTGTTCATGGGCCTGCACTTGCTGCTGGTTGTCAACTTGTTGCGACTTGTGATTTGGCCATCGCATCAGAAAAAGCAACCTTTGCAACACCAGGCGTAAACATTGGCCTCTTTTGTTATACTCCAATGGTACCCATAAGCCGGCTCATCGGTCAAAAAAATGCATTGGAATTGTTATTAACCGGGCAGCGATTTTCCGCTCAAAAAGCAATGCAGGTAGGATTAATAAACAGAGTAGTGGCAGTAGATGACCTTGAATCTGAAACTTGGAACCTTGCTGAACATCTCAATAGATTAAGTAAAAAAGTGTTACAAGAAGGGAAACAAGCGTTCTACCATCAAATAAATATGGACCTTGAAAACGCATATCAGTTTGCTGTGGATCAAATCAGTTCACATTGTCTCTCAGAAGAAGCTCAAGAAGGAATGACTGCACTCATAGAGAAACGAAAACCAATTTGGAAAAAATAATACATAGCAGGGTATTTTTGATATTAATAGGATTAACTTACATCAATCGACATCATTTGTCTGACCAAGAAGAACTCTTGGCGAATGAAAAATTCTAATACTCTTTTTGGAACTTTAACAGACTATCTTTAAATAGTAGTATTTATCAAATCAAACGTAAGTAAAGAAATTGGAACGGTGAATTCAGTATGAAAATGGATTCGGAACTTAAAGAAAAATTTGTTTGTCCAAACTGTGGATCAGATATGTGTCTTTCCCCAGAAGGAGCAGTACCAATGTATGTCTGTACAGACTGTGGAAGTACCATTGAAGCAGATGAAGAACAAAACTTTGATTCAGCGGGTCTTTGTCCGAACTGCAATCAACCGATGGATGGTAGTGAATGTTCCTACTGTGGTTATGATCTCGGTTCAGATTTCGAATGACGTTTTTTCCACTATCTTTTCTATTTTTATTCAAAGATAAATTAAAAGAATTTCATAGTTGAATATATCTTTTTTTAGTCATTTTATTGATTTTTATTGATATCATTTAAATGATATGTGAATTTCATCAGACAGTAAAGTATTAATGAGCGCTGGGAACATTATTACAGCGATGACTCAAAATATTTTATTTGTCTGTTCACAAAATTGGCATCGGAGTAAAACCGCAGAAACTTTATTCGCAACATCCAAACAAATCAATGTGAAATCAGCTGGAACTCATGCTTCAGCCGAAACTCCTTTGAGTGTTGATCTTCTCATGTGGGCAGACAAAATATTAGTAATGCAACCTCATCATAAAGAATCCATTCTCAATAAATTCAAAACCACTATTGATGATGATCAAATAATCATTTTACACATCCCTGATAACTATCAATACATGGACCCAGAATTACAAAAAATCCTCAAAGAAAAAATATCTCATTTTATTTCATCTCAGAAATGATTGTTTTTAAGACTCCCAGATCTCATAAAACACAGCTCATTTTCCACGAGAAAAGGGAAAAAAACTTATATGAATTTTTTCTATTTCACATCCCAACATTGGCAGGAAAACAATATGGACGAAGAAATCAAACAACTCAATTCACAGGCATCCACTTATGCAGAATCACTTGAACAATTACAACATGAAATTGAGAAAATAATCGTTGGTCAACAGGACATCGTTGAAAAACTCATCCTCTCATTAATCGTGCAAGGTCATGTTCTGCTTGAAGGAGTTCCAGGTCTTGCTAAAACATTAATGATTCAAACCCTTTCAAAATGCATCGATTGTCGTTTTGTCCGAATGCAATTCACTCCTGATCTTCTCCCTGCTGATATCACAGGTACAAAAATCTACAATCATAAAGACATGTCATTTACCACTTTAAAAGGACCCATCTTTGCCAATTTTGTGCTTGCTGATGAAGTAAACAGAGCGCCACCAAAAGTGCAATCAGCACTTCTTGAAGCGATGCAGGAAAAACAAGTGAGTATTCAAGGAGAGACTTTTCCATTACAACGACCCTTTTTGGTGATGGCCACCCAAAATCCAATTGAGTCAGAAGGAACCTACAAACTTCCTGAAGCCCAAGTTGATCGATTCGTGTTCAAAGTATTAATCAATCATCCGAATAAAGAAGAAGAAATCGAAATCATGAATCGATTCACTGAAGGAATCACACCAAAACCATCACTGATTATGAGCATGGAAAAAGTACTTGAAATACAAGATTTTAATCAACAAATCTATGCAGACGAAAAAATAAAATATTATGTATCAGAACTTGTTGATGCCACCCGAAATCCAACAGCATACGACATCGATGCAGAAGATTACATTGAATATGGTGCATCACCTCGAGCATCCCTTTGGTTAATCCTAGCTGGAAAGGCACATGCCATGCTCAATGAAAGAGGATATGTTATTCCAGAGGATATTCGAGCAATAGCCTATGAAACCCTCAGACATCGCATACTATTAACCTATGAAGCAGAAGCTGAAGAAATCACTAGTGATCATCTCATCACTCAAATTCTTGATCAAGTGAAAGTTCCGTAAGAAAGAATCTCATCCCTCTTAATCTATCAGATTATACTAGGCGAAACCTATGGATCAGACAAAAGAGATCATTAGGAAGGTAAAAAAACTTGAAATCACTACCAAACAATTAGTCGATGGTCTCATTACTGGAAATTATCACTCAGTGTTCAAAGGACAAGGAATTGAATTTTCAGAGAGCAGAGAATATCGAATCGGTGATGATATCCGATCCATTGATTGGAAGGTCACAGCTCGATTCAACCATCCATATATCAAGGAATTCATCGAAGAACGAGACCTTCATGTCTATTTTGCCCTAGATATATCTGGTTCAAATATTTTTGGCGATACCATTTCGAAACGACAAAAAGCACTTGAACTGGTGGCAAGTTTGATGTTTGCAGCCTTAAAAAACAATGACAATGTCGGGCTCTTTCTGTTCACTGACCATATTGAACTCTTTATTCCTGCTCGAAAGGGAAGAACACATGTGCTCAAGGCTATTAGTCGAATGGTCAGTTTTCATCCAACCTCAAAACGGACGAATCTAGCAACATCGCTTGAATATATCTCAAAGGTCATAAAAAAAAGAAGTGTTATTTTCATCATCTCAGATTTTTTTGATGAAGAATTCCTTCATCCATTGAAACTATTGAAAAACAAACATGATGTCATTGCGTTACGCGTTATTGATAAACGAGAAATGCAACTCCCTAATATCGGATACATCGAACTTGAAGATGAGGAAACCGGTGAGCAACTTCTCATTGACACATCAGATGAAGGCTTAAGAGATCGATATGCTGAAAGCGTACAAAAACATGAAGCATGTCTCCGGCGTTCCCTGAGAAAAATAAACATTGATATCGTTCCCATTCTCACCGATGAGGGATTTGACGTTCCATTGAAAAAATTCTTCAAACAACGATTACAACGGGTGATGCGATAATGGCAGGTTTTAACGATCCCTTGATCTTGATTGGGCTTGTGATCATACCAATTTTTTATGTGATCTATCGTAAAATAACAGAACAACGAAAAAAAGCAGCGATGAGCTTTAGTCATCTTGGCTTTCTGAAAACCGCATTGGGCGATAAGAAAAAGAGGAAAAGAGGTGAACTGCTTTTTGGTCTAACACTACTTTCCATCTCACTTATGATCATCGGATTTGCCAATCCTCATATCCCACTGGAACAAACCAAAGAAGGGGTGAACGTGGTATTAGTGATTGATATCTCTGGAAGCATGCAAGCAACTGATTACGAACCATCACGTATCGAAGCGGCAAAGGACTCTGCAGAGATTCTCCTTTCCTCATTGGATGCAAAAGATCATGCTGGAATTGTTACCTTTGAATCAGGGGCAACCACTGGTGCCTATCTCAGCCCCTATAAGCAAAACGTGATTGAAAAACTACGGAGTATCGTTGCTAAAGAAGGAAAAACCGCTATCGGTGACGGTCTTGCACTGGGAATCGATATGGCATCATCCATTCCAAACAAGAAAAAAGTAGTGATCCTGCTCAGTGATGGAGTGAACAATGCCGGAGTCATTACCCCAACAGAAGCAGTCACCTTTGCTCAACTTAATGACATCCAAGTATATACCATTGGTATGGGATCAGAAGGAAAAGTAGTGCTCGGGCATGATTGGATGGGCAATCCCATCTATGCAGAACTTGATGAACAAACCCTTCAGAGCATTGCAGAGGAAACCGGTGGGTCCTATTTCAAATCCGTAGACACCACAACGCTTGATACCATATATCAAAACATCGGTGAAAACATCGAACGAGCAACAGAGGAAACAAATATCAAGGACTGGTTTTTCCTTTCAGGCCTTTTGGTGCTCATCATTCAATTCTATTTCCGATATGGTAAAGGGAGGATCATACAATGAAAAGAGTATTGTTATCTCTTCTCATTTGCTTTCTTTTCCTTTCTCTTCCATTGGTTCAAGCTGAACAAATCACCTTCACTGTTGATCAGAAGCAATATTATTTCTTAACCGGTCAGCAGGCCATCATCCCACTCACCATGAACAATAGCTATGATCGCGAAATCTCTGGAAGTCTAAGTTATACGCTCACTCAACAAGTCCAACAGGGCAGTGGAAGCTATTCCACCAGTAACTCCCAATCACAATCCTTTACTGTTCCCAAGGGAAATAATACCATTCAGCTAAACTTCGGGCAGTCAGATCAACCGTTACAGATAACTGCTGATCTACAGTTTTCCTTTAAAGAAGATGGAACTGATCATCTGGTTTCCTTGCAAGATCTCAATATCTATTTCGTATCCAATCAGTCTCAAATGAACAATAAACAGCAAACCCAACAAAGCTCATCTGAAGAAATCAAACACGCCGAACCAAATAAAAACACCCAACAGCAACCACAAACACCCCAGCAGAAACTACAGAACAATCAACTCAGTCAAGACAGTCAAGCATTGAAAAAACAAATCCAACAGCAACTTGCCGAAGAACAACAGCAACAAGATAACTTTGAACAAACCCTGATGAACGATTCAATCTTTCAGCAGCATCATCAAGACCTACTTAATCAGAATTATACCCTTAACAAAAAACTTCTCGATGCAGTAAGTAACGATACTGGTGTGTTCAATTATAGCTATGAGAACAAAAAAGGAGAATCAGCAACACTGCAGGGGAGAATGGACAACGGGTCCTTACAGCACATCTCTAAACAGAGCGCAGAGGACCGGAAACAAATGCTTGATACCCTGAATCAAAGCACACAATTTCAACGATATCATGAGCACCTTAAACAAGAAGGATACAATCAAACCGATGTCAGTTTTCAACAGCAAAAAAATTCCACACGAATAGATATCAGCTATCAAAATAAACAGAATGAAACCGCCACCATCTCAGCCAGATTCGAAGATCAAGAACTCAAGCAAGTAACCCTGGACAAAGAACAATCATCTACATCACTCCTTTGGTTCATCCCCATCATCATTGGATTTATGTGTATCCTATTTCTTATCCTATACTGGTATCGGAAAAAAAACCAGCACGTTATCATGCAAGAACCAATAAAAGCAAAAAAACCATTTGATTACAAACAGGAAGCTAAACGCTTATTAATGGAAGCAGAGCGACTCTACAGGCAGCACCGGTTCAAGGATGCTTATCAAAAAGCCGGTCAATCACTTCGGCTCTACCTCAGCTACGAACATGGGTTGAACAAGGAACTGACCAATGATGATATCATCAGGTTTCTTAAAAACAAAGATTACCCATATCAAAAAATAAAGGAGTGTTTCGATCTTTGCAGTCTTGTCGAATTTGCGAAATATAGGGCAAATGAAACCGATTTTCATCATATCAAAACAACCATTCAGAAAACCATACCATAATTAAACATATCGATCACGATCATACCAAACATTACTTTCTTCTATACCGCAAAAGGAACTCATATTATATTTTTCATTTCATTATTTTAACATATATAACGTTTGAACAAGACGGAAAAACATAATAAACAATTCTATTCTGTAATAATAATAAAAACTGGAAAAATTTATTAAACCATGAAATATAATATATATTATTTGAGCAAAACCTAGGTGATCATAAATTGACCGTTGACAAACATGGGAACCTCAATGATTTTTTCACTGTCACTCGCACTGATCTGGAAAAAACCATAGACACTATTATCATGGAAAAGGAAATTCAAGACATTCTACGAGGAGGAAAACGATTACGGCCCCTTCTTGCGCAACTGGCCTTTAAAGCATGTACCAGTGGAAATGAAACACCAGAAAAATACCGTCGATCACTAGAAGGATCATTATGCATTGAACTCGCGCATAGTGCCTCTCTTGTACATGATGACATCATAGATAAGGATGAAACACGGAGAGGGGAAAAGGCGTTTCATATCAAAGAAGGTATAAGCAGAGCGTTAATCACCGGTCATAAGATGTTAACCCAAGGATTCAACATTGCCTTGAGCCATGGGCGGGAAATCGCAAAAGTCTATGTGGAAAGTTGGCATCGAGTGCTTAACGGTGAGATCATGGAGGTCGACTTCAACGATCACCGGTTAAAAAAGGAGCATTTGAAAGATCAGATCTTTGAAGCATATCATCAAATCATCGATCTGAAAACAGCTGAACTCTTCTCATCATCCTGTCGAGCCGGAGCAATGGAAGCTGACATGGTAGGAGATATCCTGAACGTATTTTCAGGATTCGGAAGAGAAATCGGTATTGCCTATCAACTCGCTGATGATTTGGTTGACTTAGAACAAGGAGAAATGATCGAAAGCGTGATTGTTCCTCTTCTCAATAAATTAGGTTATGAGCAAAAGGTAAACATACTGAAAAAAACAGAACTTGAACTCTTCTTTAAAAAACATAAAGAAAAGATAAAACAATTCTATCTCGATGAGATAAAGAAACATGTACGAAAAGCAGAGCAGATCAGTCAATCAGAACTCATTCCAGATTCCCACTATAAATCACTGCTTTCACAGGCACCATCGTTTATCATTAATGCCATGCTCAGAGAAATCAACATCACCGTGTAAAAAATGCTTTTTATACACAATGAATCATGGTGAATCCTCATCATTTAAATCATTGTACAAATCGTTAATACGGGAGAAAAGCGAGGATGCAGCAAGATTGCTATCCGGCGAATACAGAAATGTTTTCACATTCGGCCGAGTGATAAAGAAAATAATTCCTAGATCCGTAAGAAAAGCAATCATCACCGCAATCAATGTGGGAAGGGAGAATCGTGTATCCATAAAAATCATCGCGGTTACCATCAACGAAATCATAAGAAAGCCAAAGATAACCAGAAAGATAGTCGAAAAGATAATCCCTGCATTCCAGACCCATTTTCTTCCTTTGTAGGTTTCGTAGGAAAAAATGATGAAAATAACACCGAACACTAGCATGGAAATTGCAAACATCAAATAGGAGAAAAACACAATAGGATCATAAAATGAAGGTTGGGTAACTGACCATTCCAACACATTTAATACCATATCAAATGATAGAATCCCAAAAACGATGAAAATCGATGAAAAGATTAACCAGAGCAAAATCAATAAATACAAGATAAATGGTCTTTTTCTCATAATTCCCTCAGATACAAAGTATATTTCATCTTATAATTAATTTGCCATTATCTGATCGGATTTCTCAGCGGTTAAATGGTTGAACCTATATCTTGTATATAATCTTGGTGTTTTTCCTAAAAAAACATTTTGAAACCATATATCCAAAATGGTTTAAAGAAGAATATCTCTATCACTATTTCATAATGCTTTCGATCAATGGATCATGAGGAACAACTGACATGGTAACAATAACCTGTTATGGAGGAGTTGAAGAAATCGGGGGAAACAAAATCCATGTTCAACATGACCACACCCGTATTTTTCTTGATTTCGGAATGAGCTTTAATAAAAGTGGATATTTCTATTCTGAGTTTCTACAACCTAGAAAATGTAGTGGTCTTCAGGATTTCTTTGAACTTGGATTACTACCAGATCTCAAAGGGATATATCGCACTGATTATCTAACACATATGGGAAGGCAGGAAGAAAACCGCCAGGTTGATGCAGTGTTCTTATCACATGCTCATGCCGATCATGCGCAATATATCCATTTTCTCCGAAAGGATATACCAGTTTATGGCAGTAAGGAATCAAAACGGATCCTTGAGGTTTTAGAAAAAACCGGTGCAGATCAATTCGGTGAGTTCCTAACTACCTGTGATGCTTTTACTTTTTACCAGACCACAAAGGGAACACTTGGCCGGGTGACCAAAAAAAATGCTGAGTATGTGCAACAAAGGCCATTTCATGAGATGAGTGAGGGCCACCCCGTGCAGATTAATGATATCAGTGTGGAGCTCATTTCAGTTGATCATTCGCTGCCAGGGGCTGCTGGATTTATTCTTTCAACGCCAACACAACGATTAGTATACACTGGCGATATCCGTTTTCATGGATACCATGCAGAGAAAAGCAGCCATTTTATGGAACAAGCATCCTCAGAGGAGGTTGACTGTTTACTCTGTGAGGGGACCCGTATCGAGAAAACGACGGTTGATAGTGAACAGCAGGTCTATTACCGAATATCTAATCTCATTTCTCAAACCAAAGGTCTGGTCTTTGTTGAACACCCCATCAGAGATCTTGATCGAACACGGACCATCTATCAAGCCGCAAGGAAACAAGATAGAACCTTTGCAGTGACCTTAAAACTGGCCTATTTGGTGCAGGCATTTGGATCTGATGCACCGTTTTCTTTAGATGATGTGGTCATTCTCATTCCTCGGAAGACCTGGGGGTTAATCGATAATGATGATCTTGAAGCATCAGTGATAGAAAAGGATTATGCGAAATGGGAACGTCGCTTTATCAACCGAGATAATACCATCACTGCACAAACATTGAAGGATCATCCTTCCGACTATGTGGTTTCTATGAACATGTGGGAGATCAAACAGCTCATCGACATTGACCCAAGACATGCTATCTGGATTAAATCAACCTGTGAACCGTTTAATGAGGAAATGGAAATCGACGAAGCACGAAAACAGCATTGGCTCGATCATTTCCATATCGAGGAATACCACGCACATGCTTCAGGTCATGCCTCTGGTATTGAACTTACCAACCTTATCAAACAAATCAATCCAAAGACCTTGATCCCTATTCATACCCAACAGCCTGAACGATTTATCAGCATTTGTGAGGATGAAGGATTAAAAACATCGGTGATTCCTCCCAAATATGCAGAACCAATCATAGTTTAATGGATATATTTTGCATAATTAAACTACTTTTGAACAGCGATAATGCCATCTCTTGATAGAGGCGTTATAAAATATTGTTTAACCTTTTCTAAATTTTTTATTGGAATAATAAATCAGTAATTAATAAACTATTTATATCAGATAACATTTCTAATTAATGAGTGGGGAGAGACAATTTCGATTAAGGCATTGATTTCCTCCAACAGACGAGAGGGTTGATGCATCCCATCCCTTCCCACTCCTTTCTTCTATTACCCTTGAAGAAGATCTGCATGCTCAAACGCCTGCAATGTCTGATCTGAAAACAAGACAAACTGGACTACGATCGGAGTTTTAGCTTGGTTTAACCACGTTTTCACCGTGCGTAATGCAATCGTTGCTGCTTCATCAAGAGGATAACCAAAAATACCGGTGCTGATTGCAGGAAATGAGATACTGGTTAACCCATGGTCCATCAATAGATTCAAACAATTTTTATAACAGGAAGATAACTGTAAAGCGTCGGATTTCGAACCAGAGTAAATGGGCCCGACCGTATGAATCACAAATTTAGCGTTCAAGTCATATCCCTTGGTTATCTTTGCTTGTCCCGTAGCACAACCACCAAGCTGTCGACATTCCTCCCATAACATCGGTCCAGCAGCCCGATGAATGGCACCTGCTACACCACCACCTGGAGCCAATCGATTGTTCGCCGCGTTGACGATGGCATCAGTGGTCTGATCCGTAATATCTCCTTTTACTATCCGAATCACTGACTGATGAATGAAAATAGTTTTCATCTCAACTCCACCGTTCATCCAAAGAATTTAAAGGAACTGCTTACCCCCTTGTTTTTTATGTTGCAGTTGCTATGGGATATATAAATGATAACTATTAAGAATCTTTCTAAACACTATGAACAAACCATCGCTTTGAACCATGTGGATTTTGAGTTTTCAGATTCAAGTGTGACTGCAATCATGGGGGAAAATGGAGCTGGAAAAAGCACCTTGCTGAAAATCTGTGCTGGTGTGATGAGCTATCAAACGGGAACTATTCTTGTTGATGGACAACTCTTACAAACCCATGCAACTGAGATCAAAAGGAAGCTAGGGTATCTTCCAGAGATGCCATCGATGTATGAGAGACTTACTGGTCGAGAATTCTTATCCTACATCGCATCGCTTCGACAGATGACTGAAGGAGAAGAAGAGATTGCTCGATTAAGCAGCGTTCTAGGAATGAATCGGTTCTTGGATTATGAGATCGGAAGTTATTCGAAAGGCATGAAACAAAAGGTCTCCATTCTCTCAGCAATCATGCATGATCCCATCTATCTTTTCCTTGATGAACCGGTCTGGGGACTCGATCCATTAACAGCGAAAACATTACAACAGTTCATCACTCAGCGAACGAAAACAACCGTGATTGCCACTCATTCACCAGATCTAGTGGAACAAGTCGCTGATTATGTGTATTTCCTCTCCCACGGAACTGTTCTCACCGGCGAGTCCATTGAAACCATTTTAACCATTCATGGCAGCATCCAAGATGCCTATTTTCATGAGGTTCGGGTTGAAGATGCTTGAGACCTATACAATACTGTTATTTCATTCATACCGGGATCTCAAAGAAAATATTCGATCATCACCAGCTCTTTATGTTCTCTTTACTATCATGATCATTTTTTCCAGTTTTTTCATTGGTTTTCTCACCCTAATCTTCATTCGGACCGATATCGCCTTTGATTTAAGCTATGTTTTTTTAATCATTCTTTTCTTGTTCACCATTAAATGCTCCTATGATTTTTATCAGCATTTCACCAAGGCCAAACCACTTATCTATGCGCTTTCAACACCAGTATCCCATAGAAAAACCGTCTTTGAAGTCTTTTGTTATGTGTTCTGGGTGAACCTGGGATTATGGGTGATATTAAGCACTCTTTATATTATACCCTTGTTAATCGCAGGGGTCACACTAAACTATCCAATCATCTATCTTCAATTCACCTTTGCTGTCATGCTTGCATCCGTACTAGGATCACTTCTGAGTCTTCATTATTTCAGTACAAAAAAATACCGGTTATTTCCATTGGGATTTCTTTTCTATCTTATCTATCAGTATCCCGATATCTTCTCAGTATCAATCATTCTAATAGGAGCCTTTTGTTATCTAGTTTGGAGTCTTGGGCAAATCCTTGATTCCTATCAACATGTAGGACGAAAAAAACGAAAAAAGGAAAACGCCCAACTTTGGCTCTCGGGTGAACGACAAGCGCTTTTTTATAAAGAGGTCATCATTCTATGGAGAGACCGGATTTTATTTAGCATCCTGTTTTCATCCTCGCTCATTGGAGTTATCACCGGGTATCTCGCACTATTTGGACCTGGTGAAATCCTTCCGGAATCCCTCCAAGTTCTTGTAAGCATGATTCGACCAGAGGCATATGCCTTCTTTGGTATCTACGTGATGACCATTCATGCCGCTGTCTTTCCCTCACTGAGTTTTTTTCTCAATGAAGCAGATTCGCTCTGGTTGCTCAGACATCTTCCCGTTTCGATGAGAACCATCGTGAAAGCAAAGATGTTTGCCTTACTGACTCCATTTCTCTGCTGTATCCCCTACATTGCATTTTATACCGCATTCATCCAATTGGAATCCATGCTGTTTCTGTTATGGTTTCTCAGCTTTTCCTTCTTGCTTAGCATCATCATCTGTTTTCCTCTTGGAGCTCGATATGTGGGAAAAAAATCAGATATCATGCTTCTATACAGTGTGTCGCTGCTCATCTTAGTCATCATTGGTCTTGTTTTCTCCATACAATACCTTTTACGACCATATAGCATTCAACGCATGGCTTTCTATCTTTTCAGTCTGATCTTTGAACTCGTTGTGATTTTGTTTTTTACGCTGAAAAACACCGCACGAACGCTTTCGGTACGATACGGCCAATGAAACCAGATGGGAGGTATCAAATCAATATCATTGGTTAGAAAAACTCAGTTATCTATTAAAAAAAACACACATTATTATCAATGAGAAACAAATACCCTCTTTGATGAATTCTACTGATGGTTTCACCCTTGGGCGGCCTCTTGATATTCACTATACTCCAAATAAAGTCATCATCATCCTTCTTAGTTTGGTATTAATCATTCAAACGGGATGGTCATTTTATCAAGGTTCATCTCTTATGAACAGTTTCATTATCGGTTTCATTCAACTCCTTCTAGTGTTTTTATGCTGGGCAATCGGTCGTGAACTTGATCCAGATCATGACTACTCAGCCTTCTTAGGTATTCCCTTGCTCTTTGTCGTAACAGTTCATGGAAATGGGAATATCTTTGTGTTGTTCTGGTTCCTCATCTCTTTAAGAATGATCAATCAAATCACTGGAAAAAAAATCACAAGTACTGATGTTTCCATGTTTCTTATTCTCTCCTTCATTGCAACCATATTATCCTCAGCGCTGCTCATCCTGCCACTAAGCATTCTCATCATCATGGTCATTGCCCTATTCACAAGAGATTACACCGGGTATCTGATTCTTACTTTTCCACTCCTTCCCACCATACTATTGTTTTCCCTGATTATTCCTCAACCCTTCACCCTGATTACACCATCAGTATACACACTGGGTCTTATCACCAGTGCAAGTCTTCTCTTGTTTCTGGTTATCTTCACCACCAAGACCCTGAGCAGTACCTGTGATGATCCAACCAAACCGCTTTCTGTAAAACGAGTTCAATCAGCGCAGCTCTTTGCCCTACTATCCGCTATGTCAATTAGTATGCTACATGGAGGAATTAATTTTATTTTTCCCGTATGGGCAGCATTTATCGGTCTGGGCATCTATCGACTTATCCTGGTCATTACCGATTATTTTCGGCCTAAAAGGATTAATATAGTTAATTAGATATTATATATTTGATCGATTCGTAAAATTTTTTCGTTCAAATGAATCAAGAAGAGGTGAATGAATGCTTTCAAAGAAAATAATTTTCATTACTATGCTTATTGTATCTTTTTTCTTTTCAACTTCTCTGATAGGTCCTCTGTCAATGGCGCATGGGTTCAATCAAAACGAATCGTCAGAAGTCTTTGATGGGTATCTTTTGACCGCTCCGATCTACTCAAAAAAAACATATCTAATCAATAATCAACGACAGGTGGTTCATACTTGGGAAAGTGATTATAGCCAAGCGCTTGGAACATATCTGTTGGAAGATGGAACCATGCTTCGATCAACAAGAGCAAGCACCAGGCCAGCATGGATTCGAGGTGGATATCACGGAAGAATTGAGCGAGTAGATAGTGATGGTGATATCCTGTGGGAATTTGAATATTTTAATAAAACACGTGGTCTACACAATGATATCGAACCATTACCTAATGGAAATATCTTGATGATCACCTTTGAAAGGAAGACCCAGCAGCAAGCACTCAATGCAGGAATGAATCCAAAATATATCAACAATGAGTTTTATGTCGATGGCATCATCGAGGTCAAGCCAACAGGGAAAACGACCGGTGAGATTGTCTGGGAATGGAACGTCTGGGATCATCTTATTCAGGACTATGATGAATCAAAAGAAAATTATGGCATCATTAAGGATCATCCAGAACTCATCGATATCAACCTTGGCTTTCGTCGATTTTTTATCCCCGATTATGCCCACCTGAACTCTCTTGACTATCATGAAGAATGGGATCAAATCCTGGTCAGCGCTCGGATGCTCAATGAAATATTTGTCATCGATCATAGCACAACCACAGAAGAAGCAGCAGGGCACAACGGCGGACGCTATGGCAAAGGAGGAGATCTATTGTATCGATGGGGAAATCCCTTTAATTATCGACATGGCAGCAAAGATGACCAACAACTGTTTGCTCAACATGATGTCGAATGGATCCCTGATGGATATCCTGGGCAAGGACATATCACTATCTATAATAATGGATGGGATCGACCAGGAATCGATTATTCAAGTGTGATGGAAATCATTCCTCCCGTCAATCAAACTGGACACTATGACAAAAAACCAAACCAACCCTTTGCACCCGCTCACCCTCTATGGACCTATATATCACCATTTTCATATCTTCTCCAATCAGATATCTGTGGAACCATCATTGCCTTAAAAAACGGTCATTTCATCATAGGAACCGGGTATGGAGGTGAAGTCCTCTTTGAATTAAATGATCAGAAAGACGTGATCTGGTGGTATCTAAACCCCTATCCAATTCCAGTGCGAAGAATCAATCCCATTTTTCAAACCCAGTTTTACCCAGCTGACTATCCAGGGTTAGATTTTCTCTAACAAATCTTCATTGAAGTATTTACCATTTCTATAAAAAAAAGAAATGAATCTGTTTAAATGGAAATTCTTTCTTTAGATTCTTATAATCACCACAATGGCAATTATTGCCCCCATGAACGCAGAAAAAACAATGACGAGAAACTCGGGAAGTGATGAATCGTTTTCATCTGATGAGCTGTCATCTTCATTATCTGAATCATCTATCGCATCATCCTTTTGTTGATCATTGGGTTCATCAGTAGTTCCATCAGGGACCTCATCATCAGTATCATCAATCTGATTTTGTATGGAAAATGGAGTGGAGGAAACCGAAGAATAACTGGATCCATCAAAACTTCGAGCATACAAGATATGAGATCCATCCTCATATTGAGAAGAATCAAGTTGATATTCCCAGGTCGAGCCTGCTAATTGCGCCGAATCCCATGAGCCTTGATCGATTCGAACATCAACAGAGACAACCTCTCCATCGGCATCACTTGCAGACCCGGACACTATGATGCTATCAGAAATTGTATCCTGGTGTTGAGGATAGGTGATTTCAATAGATGGTTTATGATTCACAACAGTGTTTTCAAGGAACACGGTAATGGAATCAACTGCATAATTTCCAGTTTCATCAGTTGCATTCACCGTTACCAGGTAACTGCCATTTTCTAATTCAGTGGTATCCCATAGATAAGACCATTCTATAGCCCCCTCAATATCCTTCCATGAACCTTGATCGAAACGAATCTTGACACTATTGATACTGTTTTTGGAATCAACTGTTCCTCTGATTTCCACTCTTTCTGAGACACTACTTTTGTTATCAGGAGAATTTATGGAAACTGTAATCAATGGTTTAGTGGTCACCTGTTTTATAATCGTATCAGTTGATCCGTTCACATCGGTTACTCTCAGTCGTACCTGATAGGTGTTTACATCCTGAAACTGATGGGTGGTGTTTGCTGCATATCCTTTGGTTTCATCACCGAAATTCCAGGTAAAATTACTAATCAATGCATCATCAGTGGAGGTACTATTGAAAAAAATAACATCATCCTTGTAGGGGTTTTCCGGTTCAATGGTAAAATTTGCTGTAGGTGGAATATTGGTATCAATGATGGAGATGTTTTTAGCATAGGTACCCAAAGCCATGTCATCATCATTGACCGTGAGATTCACTTGAAACGTACCAAATGTATCGTACTCATGTGATGGATTCCTTAAAAAACTGGTCGATCCGTCGCCGAATTCCCAATACCATGTTTCAATCGATCCATCTGGATCAGTTGATTCATCAGTGAACTCAATGGTTTTACCAGGAGTGGTCTGATCTGTTGAAACATGAAACTGTGCAGTCGGACCTACATTTGAAATAAGGAGCTGTTGAGTTGTAAAATTCTTGCTGTTATTATTATCTGTAATAGTTAACATGACGGTGAAGAAACCATCATCGCCATACTGATGAACTGGATTTCTTAGATGAGAACTGTTTCCATCACCGAAATCCCACAGCCAGGAAACAATCGATCCATCACTATCATTTGAGGTGTCTGTAAATGAAATGAAATCAAGATCAGTAGGATCGGGGGGCGTATACAAAAAGGATGCATGGGGAATCGTATTGATCCCTAGGTTTCCCAAGGGATCCATGAACGGATATCTATCGGTGTTGTCCCCACCATTTACCTCATAAGGCTCATCTCCAAATCCATCCTGATCTTGATCTAATCCAGTATAATCATCCCAGTAGTTCCCACCTAAAGGATACCCCTTATCATAGGTGTTTATACATTCATCTACTGCATTCAATGAATTGTTAAAGATATTATTATGAAAAATATGGTTTGAATGACTTGAAAACCGTATTTCGATCCCGTTTTCATTATCACTAATGGTATTATTGAAGATAGTATTATTGGAACTAAGGTATTCTATGAGGATCCCTGATTCTGGATGGGATTGAATGATGTTTGATTCGATTATGGTTTCTTGTGCTTTTTTCTGCTGAATTTGATCACCTAATCGTATCCCATTACGGCTATTATTAACGATGAAATTACGATAGATATGAGTATGATATGATTCAAAAAGGTAAATGCCAGCAAGATTATCAAAGATCTTATTACTTGAAATCTGGTTATGATTGCTTTGGCTTTCAAGCTGTATAGCAATGTTTGCATTATCGATCAGTGTGTTATTGATGATTTGATTCTGGGAACAATAGAGTTTACAAAAGATCGGATAGAATATCTGAGTTTTTCGAATTTGGTTATCCTCTATGGAATTATTGATACAATGATTAATCAGCACAATACCTCGATAGGTAGTATTGACAATGGTATTTGCTTTGATCAGATTATGATTACTTCCATCATTTAGTGATATTGCATGATATCCATTTGAAAAAAACCGGTTATGAATTAAGTTATTATAAGATGCATTTTCAAGAAGTATTCCATCATTGCCATTCTCTGATATGTTGGTCCTTGTTATCGTATTGTTATTTGATTGTATCTTAATAGCGGCATCATTGACTGCCGAACCACCATGTTGAATGCTAACGTTTGAAAGTATGACTCCATCAGCGGTAATAAGGACTATATCTCCTAAGCTTTCTCCATCGATGATTGTTTGAGAACTGTTTTCACCAATCAGATGGATCGTTTTATCGATTAGGATATGTTCTGGATAGGTTCCATTATAGACAAAAATGGTATCGTTCACATTTGCATTATCAATAGCTTGTTGGATCTCTGAAAAATTACCTGGACCATTCCCACCAACATACCATATTCTGGTTGATGAACGAATTTGAGAAACGGAATCCTGACTAGTTATCACTGGAGCAATGAGCATACTCATCAGTACAATAAAGGTTAGGGCTGAAATACTCTTTTTAACCACATGAGTCCCTCAATTATTATTATTCATACTATATTATATAAACTTATTAAGTTTTTGGGGTAGGAAAACTTCCTCCCCCATACCATTTTTTTACCTTATGAACGGATTAATACCACAAAGTTGATAAGAAAAAAATAATATAAATAAGAACAGAAGGAAACGATGGCAGAATGAATCTAAAGTGTCTGATCGGATTGCATCACTGGACAAAGCTGGGTGGTCCACGAAATGTCGGAGGAGGAAAATTTGAACAACGATATAAATGTACTCGTTGCTATAAGATAAAATCTATTCGTGATTGAATCACTTGTGAAAATATGATCGTTTTGTTGAAAGGAGGAGGTGTAGTTGGAGGAGGACAAATAAAAAAAAGAGGGAAAAAAGCAAATGTTTGGGAGTTGGGATTTTACCTCTCACCTACACCATATTAACAATTGTTAATCATCAGTATATATACTTATCGCTGTTGATATGGGCAATTGACGAAAAATAAGGAGATAAATGGAAATTAAAGCAGAGATTGATATGATGCAGCCATGTAGAACGTCGGTCCAACCAACCCCATCATTCTAAAATAGAGATGAGTCTCATTTCTTAAACCGATTCCAACAAGAGGAGTTGTTTTCTCAGTGGTAGTATTGCTTAAAACACCAAATAAAAAGGGCCCAGCTATATAGCCAACGATACCTCCATTTATCTTCGTTGCATTCTTCTCAGCTAACAGACCAGCAAATCTTCCTTTGAATCCTTCTTCAGCATAATATCCCACAATATAACCACCATACTCAGTGGGCCTTCCCATTGAAGTGGTGACACCAACAACACCAGTGAAATACCCCGATGCCCAATCTGGAGCATCATTCAGAGGATTCTGTTGATCAAACGTTAGTGCATCATCACTTGGCCTCAACATTGCCGATGAGAGTGGTATGAGTGCAAAAAACATGCCTACGCTTAGAATGAGCATTTTTTTCGTCATATTAAAACCCCTAGTCTTTGACACTTATCAATTCATCCATTTAAGTAATTTTTCAACTAGAATAATTACCAAATAATTATTGAAAAACCACCTCTTCAGCATCGTATTCACCGCCCGTATCCTAGGGAAAAAACTATTAATGCATCATCTTTGTCAACAACCATTGTGGCACAACAGTACTGGTATCTCATCGTTTCGAATTCACTGCTTAAAATCATACTCTTCATGCTTCTTATTTTTCATCTTCTTGATGAAAACACGCTCTGGGCATTTTTTACCATCATCATAATCATCATCACCTTTGTTCCAACGATTCTAAGACGTTTCATCGGCATCAACCTCCCCCTGCTTTTTGATTTCTTCATCTCCCTAGCACTGCTCTTTCACGTCGGAAACGGACTGCTTGATCATACCTCATTTATCTTCATATACAACAAATTCACTCATTTCTTTTCCGCAGTGGTCGTAGCCTTCCTGGCTCTTATTATTCTCTATGTGGTTCACGAATTCGAAGGAGACATTGTAAGCAATAAAAAAAAGGTGCTTTTCGACATCATTATCATCACCATAGCATTAGGAGTGGTCTGGGAACTGCTAGAATGGGGAACAGATTACCTCTTCGGATTAACTAGCCAAGTTGACCTCGATGACACCATGGTTGATCTTTTTGCTGATACCCTTGGTGGCATATTCATGAGCTACATTGGCTATCTTCTTATCAAAAGAAATGTGCTTCCACCCATGGCAAAGGATATTAAGGATCAAATCCAAGACCTTTTGGATTGATTCTGATATCATCAATACAATGTAAAACCATTTAACTAGAATGATTTGATTTAGATGTGTAATACATGGTTAGGAAAATGCTTCATCTCTCAGGAATCATTCTTTCATATTTTCTAAAGATACTGATGATGGGGCTTCTTGTCATTTCCATTATAACTGTGCAACTGGAATGGATCTTCGGATGCAGTTTTGGTCTGTTTCTCAGTTTCATTCCAACAATACTTAAGAAAAATTATAAGATTCATCTCCCCATTATTTTAGATATCCTAATCACCCTTGCCCTTTTTCTTCATATCGGTGGAGTTCTGCTCAATGCCTATGACACCATCCCACAATACGATACCATCACTCATTTCGTCTCATCATTTATCATCGCGTTTCTTGCCTTCATCTCCATCTACATCCTTGATGAATTCTGGGACGGGTTAAAAATGGATACATACGCCATGGCATTTATCGTGGTCGTTCTTGCCATTGCACTGGGAGTGGTCTGGGAGTTTGCGGAATGGACATCTGATATCGTCTTTGGTACCTATGAACAATGGGGATATAACGACACAATAAAGGACTTATTTGTGGATATGATCGCAGGGATAGTCATGGCGACACTAGGGCTAACATTGATCAAACGAGGGGATTTCGAAGAATTTACCGATGATCTCGGCAAGGGGATCAAACCTTTTCTTCAACGGAGGAAAACATGAATCGTATCAGAGGTTTTTGCACCAAACGTTGTCCTCCGGTTTCCTTTTTTTTCCGAATTATCATCTTTTGTTCTATTGTTCTTGCCCTTTGGAAACAAGATTTCGTCTGGGTGGCCGGGACTAGTATCGGGCTTACCATTAGTTTCCTTCCCAGCATCATTAAAAAAGATCTCAAACTCACCCTGCCGTGGATTTTTGATTTTCTGATCGGTTTTGTTTCTATCCTTCATATCGGTGGCCGACTCCTTGATTACTATATCACCATCCCCGGTTATCAGCTCATCACCCGGTTTTTCATTTCCGTTTTGGTCGCATTCATTAGTATCAGCATCATCTATATTCTTGATGAACACTGGTCAGGTTTGGTCATGGATAAATATGCTATGGCCTTTGTTACGGTAATCTTCACCATGTCCATGGGTGTTTTTCTTGAGTTTATCAAATGGTTAAACATTAGTGGCAGCTTTTATGTGAAAACCAATCATGCTTTAATGATGAATTTAACTGCTGATACCATTGCTGGGGTCATCATCGCAATTATTGGGGTGAATCTTATGAAATCGGGGACTTTTGATCGAATGACCAATAGTCTCGGCAATCAAATCGATGAGCTTCTTTTAAAGCGTTATGAGAAAAAATAGAATAAAAAAATCATATCGTTATCTGTTAGTTGCTTATCATTGATTTCCTTATTAAAATATGTTAAATATCATCATATTTGTTAATATTTTTAAATATCTTTAATTCCATTTTTTCTTTCTTTAATAAAAAAGTAATTTCATATCACAAATGATATAAATTTTTAAAAGAGATATGATTAAGCTGTATTTGAAAATTAATTTATGTGATTTAATATCATTTTTGTTATTAACTTATTAATAGAACTCGATGAAACCTATTCAACCACCAACAATATAAACCTACCATGAAATAATGATGAATTGAATCGATAGGTCTATTTATGATATGAACCTTCTCTTACCTGGCCTATATGAGACCAACCAGACGGCTCACCCGATTAATCGAACGATTCTTTCCTTCACGAATGAATCTTGCAAAATTAACACAGTATCCAGTATTCCGTGAGATCATAAATAAGATGCTTTTTGAGAAAAACGATCTTACCTATCTCACCAAGGACAACGTCGTTGAAATCAAACTACACAAGGAAATCGACACCTTTGAACAAATCGCTCTGCCAAGTACAGTGGTACATCATTTCATCGATCAATCAAATTACCATTTCATTATGGATTTCTGCATCTGCAGAGAGGCAATGGATTGCTCTAACTATCCAACTGAACTAGGCTGTCTATTCATGGGGGAAGCTGCACGAAAAATCCCTTCAGAACTGGGAAGACCGGTAAGCAAGAAAGAAGCACATGAACATGTCCAACAATGCAGAGAAAAAGGTCTGGTTCATCTCATCGGACGAGATAAACTTGATGAAACATGGCTAGGAGTTGGATCCACCATTCCCCTATTGACCGTCTGCAACTGCTGTGAATGCTGCTGTCTCTGGCGGATGAGACCCAATCTTGATAAAAATCTTTCATCCACCATCAAACGAATGCCAGGAATACAGATTAAGATCAATGAAGTGTGCACTGGATGTGGTCGCTGCACCGAAGGAATCTGTTTTACCAATGGAATCAGTATTCAAAACAACAAAGCCATGATCAGTGATGACTGTGTGGTCTGCGGTCGATGTGCAGAAATCTGCCCGGTCGATGCCATTGAAATCATTATTAAAGACCCAGATTTTATCAACAAAACCATCAAACGGGTGAAACAAGCAACAACCAATCATCAGAATAAGCTCACAGAAAATGAAGGAATTGAATAATGAACGAGATCAACTATCATCCCATCGGAATCATCCATTCCTCATTTACCGAAGCAAAAGGGACACCGATACAGGCTTCAGCTGCCTCAGAAAGCAAGGGAACAATTGAGCTCTATCCAACTTATAGCAAGGGATTGACCGATCTTGATGGATTCTCCCATATCATTCTTCTCTATCATTTCCATCGATCAACACCATCCTCACTACTGGTAAAACCGTTCATGGATGATACGTCTCATGGTGTTTTCGCCATGCGAGGACCAAGCAGACCAAACCCCATCGGTCTCTCCGTTGTAAAACTACTGGATATCAAGGAAAACATCCTTTCCATCACCGATGTTGATATCATCGATAGTACACCTCTGCTTGATATCAAACCTTTTGTTCCTGCATTTGATCACCGTACGGTAAAAAGAATTGGATGGCTTACTGGTCATGTTCAAAAGCTTGCCGGAACAACTGATGATGGACGATTCGAACAATAATAGTACTACACTTTTTAAAACAACGAAAACATATAATGCATGATGAATGACCAACCTGATTTTCATATCTCGTTACTTCCCATTCTCCTGGTCAATTTCATTGGATCCCTGGGATTTTCCATCGTCCTTCCCTTTCTTGTTTTTCTAGTCACTCGGTTCAGTGGCAACAGTTTGTTATTCGGGTTGATGGCAGCAGTCTATCCATTTTTTCAACTCATCGGTGCACCACTACTTGGAAAATGGTCCGATCGATACGGCAGACGGAGAATCCTTTTGCTCAGTCAAGCAGGGACAACCTTTGCCTGGGTTCTCTTTCTCATCGCTCTTTTCGTCCCCGTGGTTTCCCTGATTGAAATACAAACACAGACTTTTGGTGTGTTCTTTCTCTCCATTCCCTTCATTCTTCTTATCTGCGCTCGTGCTCTGGATGGGATTACTGGAGGAAACATTTCCGTTGCCAATGCCTACGTCGCTGATGTCTCAACGGAGAAAACACGGAAAAAGAATTTCGGACGGATGGCGGTATCATCAAACATTGGTTTCGTGGTAGGACCAGCTCTTGCTGGCCTTCTAGCAGCCACCGTCTATAAGGAACTTCTGCCCATTCTTGTTGCTCTAGGTATTTCTCTAGTGGCCATGGTGCTGATCATCTGGTATCTACCCGAATCAAAATCGTGTTCATACAAAGAACAAGTGGATCAAAAAGGAATCCGGAAACTCTTTGGATTTCAGATGAAGGCATGTATCAATGAAGATGATTCCGACAAACAAGCACTGAAGGACGTGCTTACCATAACCCATATCCCTTTTCTTTTGTTTCTGACGTTTTTTATTTTTCTGGGCTTTAATTTATTTTATACCGCTTTTCCCATACATGCTGCTGAAACCCTGAACTGGACCATCCCTGAACTAGGTCTTTTCTTTGTGGTACTCAGTGGTCTGATGGCCATCGTACAAGGACCACTGCTTGGTTATCTCAGCGACCGCATCAAAGATAGTACGCTGATCGTGATCGGTGGGATCATTTTAGGGACCAATTTTCTCTTGCTTCTTTCATTGGATACCATGATCGTGTATCTAGCCGCGGTCTTTTTTGCGGTGGGAAACGGGTTGCTATGGCCATCATTTCTTTCCTTTCTCTCCCAAACAGCTGGAAAAAAGAATCAGGGTGCCGTACAGGGGTTTGCCAGTAGCTTTGGTGGTATTGCAAGCATTATTGGTCTGATCACCGGTGGACTGTTGTATGCATCGATCAGTCAACAAACCTTTTTTCTCTCCGCACTCATCATTTACATCGTGGTAGGACTCTCCTTTATTTTAGTCAAAATCGAACATGAACAAAAAACAGTTTCACATCCTTAATTTTTAATATGATTTTACGATTTCACATGTCCATGACACCATCGAAAAAATCAAATGAACATAACTATCAAACATTTTTGATCCTCGGCATCATCTTTCTATCCGTAGGTATTACCTTAAGCCTTACTCAGAACAATCCTGGTTTCTATGGTATGGCAGCCATGGGATTTGTCTTTCTCATCGTTGCTCTTTCAAACGCTGATAAATGGAAACAAAAATAAAGAACAAATCCTTGTCTTTAGCTGAGGATTCTATGAACAATATGGGATTGATCATCGGCATTCTTGCCGGATTAGGTCTTGGACTGCTTCTGGGAAGTGAGTTTGCTGGATCAACGATAACCATCATCGGTGCCATGGTCTTAGTCATCACACTCATCGCAATGGCTTTCTTATCACTGAAAAAAAAGATATAGACACCTCTATAGCAACGACACAACCATGGAGAAAAAGATGAAATCACTTAGTGTCGCTTCATTACTTCTTTCAATAACTAGGGAACATCGTTAATGGTATAAAATCACTTTGAAAACGCAATGGATCAACACTTTTTTTAAGATGAAAGAAAAGAGATTATAAGCAGAAAACCCTTTCTCTTTAGCCATACCTTTCAAATAAATCAATTCAGAGGAATAACATGAAATACGAAGAAATCATGGAACGAAAAAAACAAATCATCAACAGCTCCATTCATCCACTCCCAGAAGAAACCGTAAACACCCTAGTAAAGGAATTCACCCAGAACCATCAGAAATCAAAACAGATCTATGAAGAAGCAAAACAGCATCTCACCGAAGGTTTACAACATAATCTGAGTCCGAATTTTCCCTTTCCACTGACCATGGACCATGGAGAAGGATACAAACTTTATGATATCGATGGCAATGAATATATCGATTATCTGATGTGTGGCGCGCCTATCATTCTTGGTCATCATTTCAAAGCACTTGATGATAAAATCGCTGAACACCTCACTCAATATGGCCCTACAACAGGGCTGACCAGTGAATATGAGATGCTTGCAGCTAAACAGATCAAAAAGATGATGCCCAACATCGAAAAGGTCCGATTCGTGCAATCAGGAACAGAAGCCATCATGGCCGCGCTCCGAATCGCCCGAGCAAAAACCGGTCATCAAAAGATCATCAAGATCGAGGGAAACTATCATGGCTGGGGTGATCAAACCGTGATGGGTTTGCACATCCCTGGAACCGGAATGATGATGGCCGAAGGCATACCCACCGAATGCTTATCAAACACCTTAACCGTGATGCCCAATGATTTCGATGGCTTACGGAAAACCTTTGAAGAAGCAGCAAAAAATGGAAACGTAGCAGCCTGTCTGGTGGAGGCCAATGGAGGCGAAGCAGGAACACATCCAGTGCATCCAGATTGGAACAAATACGTCCGGGATCTCTGCGATGAATTTGGCGCATTAATGGTTATGGATGAGGTCATCACTGGGTTCAGACTCGGACCAGGTGGTGCACAGCAATACTATCAGGTCAAACCAGACATGGTCATCCTCGGAAAGATATTGATGCATGGCTATCCTAGCTGTGGAGCCGTCTGTGGGAAAAGTGAGGTCATGGATGCCCTTGCTGGTGGAGAGGCAAGTGCCATGGGTGGTCATGCCTTTGTAGCCGGGACCATGGCAGCCAATGCCCTCTCAGTAAAAGCATGCTATCATGCATTAAAACTAGTAGAGGAACATAACGCCAGTGAGAAAGCAGCAGCCTTTGCCGAGAAACTCACCGGTGAACTGAACAAGCTGTTTGACACCCGGCCGGATCTTCCCTTCTTTGCGTACAATCAGAAATCAATCATCGTGTATGATACCACTGCGTTTTTCAGTGTTGATATCACCCGGGATGATGCATTCATGCAGATCATGGACCGAATGAAAGCATCAAAGGAATATCAACTGGCTATACTCAACCAAGGAATCATGACCCTAGCAGGATCGAGGATGTATACCTGCATGCAACATGATGATGAGGCACTTGGTAAAACCATTGCAGCCTGGGAACATCTTTTATCATTGATTCCAAAATCATAAAAAAGATCATGTATAAGGATTATATCCATTCACTGAAAAAATCTATTCATTTTTCTTTCTTTTTTGAAGGAATAATTTCATAAGAAGAGAAGTAGTTAGAAATGATCAATCCATCAAAAAAAGAAGACAACTATGGAAAATATTATATGGAGTATTCTTATAATATATATCAGGGGTAAAATATATGATTAGGCTAACAAATAAAATCGGTGTTTTTTTGATTATTTCATTATTCATCGGGATAAGTCTGATACCATTATCACCGGGTTCAATCACCCAAGATACTTCTTCAACAACAGAACGTGCTGATCAAGCAACCCAGACCTATTCGACTGGTGGTATATTACTTCCTGAATCCGAAATCCCAAATGTTCTTCCCACTGGATTAGGTGAACCTCCAAAAACATGGGATTGGCGAAATGCAAGTATCAATGGCATTCAGGGCGACTGGATGACATCAGTTAAACACCAGGGAAAATGTGGAAGTTGCTGGGCATTTGCCGCTATCGGAACACTGGAAGCAATGCTGAACATCAGACTGAACGACCCTGATTTTGATTTGGATCTCTCTGAACAACAACTGGTATCCTGCTGCGGCTATCCCTGCAATGGATGCCGAGGAGGAAGCACCTATCATTCCTGGTTATATCTGCTTGAACATGGTGGAGCTATCCTTGAATCCTGTTTTCCCTATGAGCAAATCGATGCACGAGGATGCCAGTTATATGGTGATTGTGATCTCGATCCCGTGGAATGTGAAGATAAAAAAGAGGGATGGAACTACCAACAGATCCCCATCGACAGTGATGTTGGTGCAATCTCTGAACCAGACCGTGAGACCATGCAATCCTTGATTGCTACTCATGGACCCATCGCATCCTACATTCTTGTCTACAGTGATTTCAACAAATACACCGGTGGCATCTATCGACATCGCAATGGTAATCTCGTAGGAGGCCACATCGTTAGTTTAGTAGGATACAATGATGAACAAGGATACTGGATCGGAAAGAACAGTTGGGGAAAATATTGGGGTGAGAACGGCTATTTCCGAATCGCCTATGGTGAATGCTACATTGAAAATCAGATCTACTATGTCGATGTGGATATGGAAACACTGAACTTCCCACCAACCGCAAACTGCGGTGGGATCTATCAGGGCGATAGCGATGAGCCCATTTCTTTTCATGCAGATCAATCAACAGATATGGAGAACAATATCGTTTCCTACCACTGGGAGTTCGGTGATGGAAGCACATCAACTCAAATGAACCCAACCCACACCTATACTGAAAAAGGAATATATACCGTGAGGTTAACGGTCACCGATGAACAGGGAAAAACAGATACCGATGAAGGCGCAGTCTTCGTTGATCTCTGGGAGACCGGTGATTACTGGACCTATGATGTAAGCTTTGAATCCGATGAAGAAAGCCTGTATCCACCGATCCTGTTACCCGGATCAGGTTCAATTGATAATCTTACCTTGACCGTTATCGATGAAGATGACCAAAGCTATTATCTTGATTTCACCGGGGATGTTCAGGGAAACGTGGCGTTAAACGTGGACCTGGAAAAGATTTTTTTTAATCTCAGAGCATGGACCAGTTTCAAGCATGGATCCATAAGTGGAAGCTTAACTATATCAAAAGCTGGGTTTGGCATCGAAGAAATCAGCTTACGGATCAAAGGTTTAGGACAGCTATTGATCTTACCTATCGTTCCTCTTCCTATCTGGTTGCCCCTCCCCATTGATATCGTCATGGAAAAAACATATGATGAACCAAAAATCTTGATGGGGGGAATCCTTGATCATAATGAACAATGGCAAATACCACCAGCTCAAGCATCCATGCAATTCACCATCCAAGCCGTCTTTGGCATGTTTTTCAAAACGTTTGATTCAGAGGAGTTCACCGATGATGATTTCACCTATATCTGCACAGATGAGACCATGGTGGAAACACCTGCTGGATCCTATCAAGCATTTCAGTTATCATCGCTTTCAACATACCGGAATCTGGATCTGTATTATGCACCCTCTATACAGAACGTAGTGAAATTCACTGGTGGTGGAGGAGCAAGTGAGATCTTTTTCTACACAGGTAATCTGATCTCAACGAACACTGCAGAATAAGAATCATTTATTGCCATACAACAATGAAATCAATGGATTATTTCTAGATAAAACTCGTATCCATCTTCCGAGCAGTGTTGACCAGTTCCTTTGCAACCGTGGATCGCATCAGTTTCGCCTTGTTTCCAACGAGTTTGAACTTTCGCATTAACAGTCCCCGGATGGGATCGATTTCACCTTTCAATAGTTTCTCCCAGTTGGAATAGGTGCCAATATATTGAAACTCAGCATCAGGGATGCTATCCGCATCGGTGATCATCGTTGCCTCTCTGCATTCACCATGGAAGAGATCGATATAATAATGAACGGATTCACTGAGCCGGTCATCATCTTTGATGATGAACAGGAAATCACCTTCCCATTTCTCTGCTGCCTGCTGCCAGTCCTTTCCTAAATCTCCGTTCAATGCATCCTTGTATGCATCAAGCCATTCTTTGGTCGCAAAATCATATGACATGGTCATTATCTCCTTGAATTTAAGGGGGAAAATACACCCTGTCTATATAATGATTATTGATTGAAATGCTTGGTAAAAAAACATTTTATGAACAAGGTACTTATGAAGCAGATTGATAAGAAAAAGTTGATCGTTGCCTATGAAATTCATGAAAAACGATATCATCACAAAACAATGGGTAAGTTATATGAGTTTTATAAAGGAAAATGAACGAAAACGAATGGATTTTGTTCATCGATGGGCAATATATGTTCAGACCATTTCAGATAAGGAATGCTCAAAGTAATAAAACATCATCATTAATTCAGCATTGAAAACAACAACGATGAGCCAGGAACAGTTCTTTCGTATGAAGGGAATAACTCATTATCAAAAATAGGCTATTGATAATTTTTCATTGTTCTCAGATTCAATGGTTCTTACCATCAAAAGAAATCTAATCTGTGAACTGGTAAATCATTGCTCTGTTCAAAGAGATCTGGAATGTTATAAAACGTAATTGCCGTGATGATCGCAATGGGGACCAACCACGCCTCTACACCAAGAATGAATATCCATTTTGACATTACGATCGGAGGTGTTGGCAATACATTTAACATTAACGGACCAGCAGTAAGTCCCACTAAAATAACGCTGACCAGATGAGCAAGAATTGAAGAAAAGAAATGTTCACCCAGTTCATGACCGAATTGCCCATTTGTCGCCTTAAAAATGAGTTGAGCAAGATAATCATAAAAAGGCGTTTCATCAATGAGAAATTCACCGAGAAGTGAGGTTGATCCAATACTAATGATCACTGATTCAACGGTCCAGGTAACTAAGCTATAATACAATGCAAATTCTGAATACAGGGTAGCCAGACCCGCAAAACCCAATGTCCATACCAGAATGCTAATCATCCAGAAAGTCAACCAAAACACCGTTTCATTGATACCGAAATCGTTCGCGATACCTACTGTTTGCTGTGCCCGTTCACTTTTTGACCAAATGGTCTGTGTTTGATTGATGACATCGATAATCTCATCAGGGATTTCATCAATTTCCAAGAAATCCTCATACGAATTGATATCACCTGAATCGATAAAGGAAAGGGAATCCAATGCTTGCTGTACATCATCATTCTTAAAGATTTGTTGAACTACAAAATTGAATTGTAAAAGCTCTATGTTTTTCACCATCTTAGGAAGCGGTGAAAACATCAATCGAGCGGCCTGATAGGTCTTTTTTCCATATAATGATTGAATATTATCTTTAACCACCGGATGTCTCATGGTTGCACGCAGGACATCACGTGGGTTCTGATTATTTGAAATATCAGTTACCAATTGATCATAGAATCCATCAATCTCATCCTGAGCATTCTCAGATTCATACTCATGAGTTGGAATCGAAGCACACGCAATGTCAACGTTTTCACTTCCGATAATAGCAGGATGCAGTGTTGAAATCGAAATGATCACAATGCTAAGGAAGACGGCAATACTCCTCCCATTCATAATTATTTCCCCTTTTTATATATAGCATATATAATAACTCTGAACCTTTTTAAAAGTTATGGTGGCTGAAAGTGAATGTGAAATCATGTGAAGTCCTACTCTAACGAGGAATTGGCAAATGCAACATAGACAGATTTTTCTGTCATCGGAGTTTCACATC
>CAZQMI010000004.1:0-48446 GCA_964594475.1 uncultured Thermoplasmatales archaeon | reverse complement strand
ACACTTTGTAAATCTTCTTCTTCTGGTGATTCAATCAATGTCAAATCAATGGTAAATATTTTCATACTTTTCAATTTTATAAAAAAGTAAACAATAATAATTGATAGTGTTAGTCCAAAAACAAGACTGCTAACCATCGAAAGCAATGAATTAGTAAATAAAAAAACCAAAAAACCAGTGAATAACAGTCCTAATCCACTGATGAGAATCAATTGGAAGAATACCAATTCGTTTATCTTAATGGTAACTTCATATTTATCATCATTGATCACCGTTGATCCCATTGCCCTCACCACTATATGGTATATGCCCAATCTTTTTTATATTTTTCTTTTAAAAAATGTTTATGGTTAAAAATTAAAAAAGAGATGTCTATCCAATTTTATTTACAATAAAACGGAGAGAATAGTAACAACTGAAAAACACGATGCAAAACCAAAATAGGTTAGATACATCACTGACCAGGCCTGTGTATTTTCAAAGAAACGACTCGGCTTTTTATCACGAATTATCAATTTAAAGATGTAAAAACCCGGTAGAGCAAGAATCATAAGCATCCAAAATTCCACTGGCAGCCATCCAATATTTATGGTTAATGGTATTAACAAAAATGGAAAAAACATAAAAGGAAGCGAAATAAAAGCTGCTTTTTTCACTCCACAAGTATTGACAAGCGTTTTTGATCCTGCATTTCTATCTGCCTCACAATCAGTGATATCTTTAGTGATACACCCACCAAATAGGAAGAATGATGCAATGATGGCAATAACCAAAGGTAACGGTTGGTAAACCGATCCGAATATACACCAAGACGCCAATATCCCAAGGAATCCTCGTGGAATCGCAATCCATATTTGATTGAAGATAAGTTTATCTTTCATTCTTGGTGTAATCGAATAACTAACCGTAAAAAAAGTGATGAAACCAACGAAAAGCATAAAGGTTTCATGAATAACACTTGCAACCAGAAAAGAAATCAAGTAAAGAATCACGGAGATTACTAAAGCTGTTCGAATTGATATTGCCCCCTTTGGAATCGGTCGATATGGTTTTGAAACACTGTCTGATTTCACATCTGTTGCCTGATTCAAAGCATTAGACGCACCATTCAACAGCGAAAGTGAAATACTTGCAGGTAGAATGATAGTGAAAAAAAGAGAAACGAAATCACCACCGTATCCATTGTAATAAAAACTTGCAACCATGATACTAATGGAAACCAACAGCGGTGCAAGCAAAGTAAACGGGCGTATCAATCCAAAAAAACTGGTAAAAATTGTGAAATTTTTATAAGATCCCATATTATCTCACTCACAAGCAATAGATTGTGTTCAATTATCCTTAAATACCTTATTTGACAGCTCTTATCAAAAAAAACGATGAATACGATACAATTACACTTTTGTATCAAAACCTGATGTATATGTACGTAAGGATACCATGCAAACCTTTCGAGGATTTATCGCAATCGATGTACCGGTTACAGATCAATTACTTAGTTTAAAAGATAAATTAGCCTCGACTTCTGCTCGACTCAAGCTCGTCTCACCTGAAAACATCCATATCACTTTGAAATTTTTGGGTGAAACACCACTATCTCATATTGATCAGATTGAAACTATCATGAAAAACGCAGTAACCCTAGTGACACCACATACCGTCCTTCTCAAGGGAACAGGAGTGTTTCCAAGTGAATCATATATTAAGGTCATCTGGATCGGACTGCAGCAAACCGATCAACTGGCTATCATCTCAAAAACACTAAACCATGAACTTATGCAGTATGGATTTAAAAAAGAAAAAAGGGGTTTTTCTCCACATCTTACCCTTGCAAGAATGAAAAGTGCCTCTGGAAAAGAAGAAATACTAACTTTGTTAAACCAATACAACGAAATCCTTTTCGCAGAGATACCAGTGAATACCATCGTTTTGAAAAAAAGCACACTTACCCCTACCGGACCCATTTACGAAACATTACGAACCGTACCAATCACCCCATGAGCTTACCACAAATTCTTCTTTTTAAAAAATGATAAGTTTCATTATCTCTACTAGTTCTTAATCAGAGCAACACTTATTACATCGCAATCAATCAACAGTAAAGTGCTATGAATCAATTCAGCTCCATTGAACAAAGCATCCTGAATATTGTTACTCCCACACAAAAGGATAGAACACAATTGTACCATACCATTAATACAATTATTGATTATATTCAAAAAGAATTAAACAAAAAAACAATCGATGCAAAAATTACCCTTGTTGGAAGCACCGCAAAGGATACTTATCTTCGAAACAGTTTAGATATTGATATTTTTCTTATTTATCCAGTTAGCATCGCTAAAGAAACCATCGCATCTCATACCAAAATCATTGGAAAAACAATCCTGCATAATACCGAGGAATGCTACGCAGAACATCCATACATTCGAGGAACCTTCAATCAATTCCAAGTTGAACTGGTGCCCTGTTATCATATCAATGACGCACGAGAAAAGATTACCGCAGTAGACCGAACTCCACTTCATACCTCTTACATCCTAAGATCCTTGAAATCAGATCAAATAAAAGAAGTCAGATTATTCAAACAATTCCTTAAGGGGATATCCTGTTATGGTGCGGAAGCAGCAATCCAAGGATTTTCAGGCTATCTTTGTGAATTACTCATCATTCATTATCAAACCTTTCACCAACTCATTACCCGTGCACAACACTGGAAAAAAGGAAAGACCATCAGTCTCACTAATCATCCTATTTGTTCATTTGATGATTCCTTGATTTTTATCGACCCCGTTGATGCAGAACGAAATGTCGCTTCAGCTCTTTCCGATGAAACATTTCATCGATTCATCACCGCCTGTACTTCATATCTACATAACCCATTGATTACTTTTTTCTTTCCAAAACAGGTTGACCCATGGGACCTATCTCAAATCAGAAGCAATCTTCAACATCAACCATATAAATATGTAGGTGTACGTTTTTCCAAACCAAGCATCCTTGCTGAGAATCTCTATCCACAACTTCGAAAAGCACTTCGATCGATTACTACTGCATGTGAAAACAATGATTTCAACATTCATGATACCAGATTTTACATTGATAGCCAAACAGATCAGATCTATCTTATTATTAAAACTAGTAAAGATCCTCTGTCGTCATCCTACATACATAAAGGACCACCTATAACCCTACCAAAAAACACTAAAGAATTCATTGAAAAATGGATTGATCATCCGGCACTAATTAAACCACCATTTCAGCAAAACGGCCGAATGAATGTCGTCATTAAACGACCATATCAACATATCGACACGTTCCTCAAAGACAATCTAGCCACCTTAAGCCTTGGAAAACATATTGATCAATGTATCCTACATGGTTTCACCATCTTGCACAAAAATGAATTAATAAAAGATGAATTATCTAGTTTTTGGACTCAGTATCTTGATGATAAAAACCCATGGGAACGATAAAAAAGGCAGGATATATGAAAAAAATAAAGGAATCAAAAACCATCGGTATCTATACAAAAAATTTCTCCCTTTATCATGATTTGCTAAAATTCCTGAGAAAAAGAGGAATAGCTTATGTTTCTCTTTCCTCCACCGATCATATCCCTTCAAAAGTGGGAGTGATACTCACATCTCATGCAGAGATTCATTCACTTAAAACACCGAAAGTGATTGCAGCAGATGCTTACGATTCCATTGATACTTCTATTGATAAGGCATTACAATTGCTTATTGGAAAAGACATCTATGAAACCTTGTTCATCGGAATCGATCCTGGTGAAAAACCAGGGATAGCGATTGTAGGAGATGACCTCCTGCTCTGCAAAACACAAGTCTCATCACCAGGGCTGGTGAAAAAAAAGGTTAAAAAAATCCTTGATGATTATCCTTCCTATGAATACCTAATTAGAATCGGTCATGGATCCATTATAACCAGAAATCGAATCATCAACTCACTCATTCCGCTTGGAATCCCCATTGAAATCGTTGATGAGAGCAAAACAACATCATCACAACAAACACAACGGGCACATCGAGATATGGAAGCCGCTGCGGCCATTGCTATGCTAACAGGAGGAAAGGTACAACGACGACTACCACTAGCACCCACAAAAGGAGATATTAAACGAATACAAGAAAAAAGCAGACAGATCACCAACGGAAGATTTTCTATTTCAGAACAAAAAGCACTACAGGTTTTGAAAGGAATAAAGAGCCTGGATGAGGTCATCACTCAAGAAAAAAAACAAAAAAAAAGCTGCTAGCATTTTTGAACACCCAAATGTTTATGAGTCTGTGTTATATGCCCATTCGGTAAGAGCGATGAGCATACAAAAAGCCCTTCTAAGCGTATCAAACAAACAAGGATTAGATGATTTTGCAAAACAGCTTGAACAACTTGGGATTAGTATTGTTTCAACAGGTGGAACAGCAGCATTTCTAAAAAAACATGGAATAACATATACAGATATTTCTGATGAAACAGGTTTTCCTGAAATGCTTGATGGTCGAGTGAAAACACTTCATCCTCGAATACACGCAGCTATTCTTGCACAGCGATCTAAAAAAGACCATATGGATACACTCAAAACCCACAACATCACTCCAATCGATCTCATCGTCTGTAACCTTTATCCATTTGAATCAACTATACAAAAACCTAACGCAAGATTTGAGGAGATTATCGAAAATATCGATATTGGCGGACCCACTCTCATCAGGGCTGCGGCAAAAAACTACCATGATGTCATTGTCATAACATCTCCTGATCAATACCAAAGGACAATTGAATCATTACAACAAATTGGTGACATCGATTTAGCCAGAAGAGAACAACTCGCTCTACAAGCTTATACTCATACTGCACAATACGATGCCATCATCTCCTCCTATCTACGCTCACGATGGACCAATGAAATCCTCCCAGAAGAAACATCCATTCCCTTAAGGAAACAACAGAACATGAGATATGGTGAAAATCCTCATCTGAAAGGAATCTTCTATAAATGTATCCCAGAAACAACAGAACCTTGTATCACCAATGCCATACAATTACAAGGAAAAGCTCTTTCATACAACAATATCCTTGATGGAGATTGTGCAATTGAGGCCATCAAAGATTTTTCTGATCCAAGCTGTGTGATCATCAAACATGCCACTCCGTGTGGCATCGCAAGTGCCAAAACTCTGCTTAGTGCATGGAAACAAGCATTGGCCACAGATACCTATTCACCATTTGGCGGTATTGTCTCTTTCAATCGAACCATTGGAAAGACCGTTGCCGAAAAACTCAGTTCGCTCTTTTTAGAGGTAATCATTGCCCCAGACTTTTCAAAGGAGGCAAAACAGCTTTTTTCACAGAAAAAAAATCTCCGACTATTAAAAGTAACCAACCTTGATGCCCCCGGACCACGAAACGGAGTCATTTATCGGAGTGTTGTGGGAGGAATGCTCTCTCAAGAAAGAGACGTTAGTTTAAACCCTGTCTCAACTTGGCAGATAGTAACCACGAAGAAACCAAACAAAAAACAACTACAATCTATGGAATTTGCAGTGAAATGTGTCAAACATGTCAAATCAAACTCCGTTGTGTTTGTTAAAGACACCAGAACCGTTGGTATCGGTGGTGGACAGACCGCACGAGTGGATGCCGCATGGATTGCTACTAATAAAGGAAAGGATCAGATCAACGGAAGCATCATGGCTAGCGATGCATTCTTCCCCTTTCGCGATGCTGTTGATGTTGCAGTGAAAGCAGGTGTCTCTGCAATTGTTCAACCCGGAGGGAGCATTCGAGATGAAGAAGTCATCACCGCTGCAAATGAACACAACATCCCCATGGTATTCACCGGTCAACGCTATTTCAGACATTAAAAAAAACATAAATAATAACTATACACCAAAAAAGACATTGATCAACCTAATGTTCATTAAGAGAAACGTACATACCTTGCCATGATGATCTATCAAATCCATTCAACTGATGGTCCAGCTCGTTATGGTATTATAAAAACACAGGATAAAACCATCAAAACCCCCCATCTTTTCTATCCACATACTACACATCTCAACCCTCCACCATTCGCAGAAGCAATCATACATCAAGCAGAAACACCAGTGGATTATAATCAATATTCCCTCTGCATTGAAGCACCATTTTTTGAACCAGTGAAAAAGACATGTGAAACACAACCATATCTTCCCACTTATTTATTCTATCCAAAAGATGTTTCAAATGAGCTTTCTGAAAAATCACTTACTTATTCAGAACAACATCAAGAAGGAAAAGTTATTTTTCTTCCCGCAGATCCAAGCATTTTAACCAATTTCAATCCATCCTCGGAAACACGAATCTATTGTGTTGGATCAGCACAGCAACTGATCAGAAAACCCAAAACATTTACTCAATACATCACCATGTTACGAGATCAAATCGGTTCGGAAAACGCTATCTATCTCCCTCTGATCGCTGATTGCGCCCATCTCTCCCTTCTCTGTTATATGGGGGTTGATTGCTTTAATGCTAGCTCAGCGCTATTGGCTGCTAGAGATGGCATCTATCTTTTTCCCACCGGTAACATTCATATTGATCAATTAAAAACCAACCCATGCACCTGCCCCGCATGTCAAAAAACTAAGAACATAGAAACCACTGAATTCAATTCTATCCTTTTTCATAATTATCATATATTAGATAGTGAAATTCGTCTAATCCAACAATCAATCCAACAAAAAACCCTCCGAGAACTGGTTGAACAAAGAGTACGAACATATCCATATCTAACAGCTCTGCTCCATATCCTGGATATGAATCATTATACTTATCTAGAACAACACACGTCAACTCAGGAGAAAAACACCATACGGAGCACCACCCGCGATGGATTGTTCCGACCGGAAATCATCCGATTCCAACAACGATTGATTACTCGTTACCAAAAACCAGACCATGCACGTATTCTCCTTCTTCTCCCCTGTTCAGCAAAGAAACCATATTCATTTTCAAAGACCCATAAACGATTCAATAGGGTGATCCAATCATTGAAGAATCACTGGGCGATTCATGAAATGATTATTACCTCTCCTCTTGGGCTGGTTCCTCGGGAACTGGAACTGGTGTATCCTGCATCCAGTTATGATATCGCGGTCACAGGAGATTGGTATGAAGATGAACAAAAGATGATCTGCAAACAGATTCGATCATATCTTGACAAGAATGAGTACTCAGCAGTAGTGATTCATCTCGCAGAGGATCTTCAACGTATTATATCCTCCCTTGTTCACCACCCATATGTTACCGTAGAGGGAAATCATCCAACATCAGATGAGGCATTGCATCAACTCTTACAAACATTGTCAAGACTTCTCAAAAATGGTTCTCATGCTTCAGCTCAAACACGAATAAGAGAAAATATACAGGCACTTGCTAGTTATCAATTCGGCCCAGAGACCGCGATGATTCTGATGAAAAACACACGGATTAAAGGGAAATATCCCTATCATCGAATCTTGGATTCCAAAGGAAAACAACTAGGGATGATTTCTCCTCAACGAAAGTTCATTAGTCTTACTCTGGATGGGGCAAAAAGACTTCATCAAAATAACTCTTATTGGGTGATCATCGCAGATGATTTCACATTGAAAGGATCCGTTTTTGCACCTGGAGTAATCGATGCTGATTCAAGGATACGAGCCGGGGATGAAGTCATTGTCATCCAAAAACGTGAATGCAAGGCGGTTGGCGTGGCCCAAATGAATGCTACCTCAATGAAGCAGCGAACCTATGGAGAAGCGGTGAAAATCCGTCATATTCATCATTAGATGCGTTTCAATGGTTTTTGAGCCCCACAGAACGGACATGAAAACACTTTCACATATGGATATAAGCGGGTACCTTCAGCCCATATTTTTATACTTTCTCCACAATGCGAACATCGGAGGAGAATATTTTCAGATTTCTTCAATGGAATTTTCTCCAATGTCACTTTATGTATTGGTAAAATTCTTCCTGGATGACCACAATCAGGACAGGTAAGTACCATGGGCTGATGATTATTATACAATGATTCCTTCAGGGCAAAAATTCCCTCGCATTGAGGACATTTGAAATGATATAATCTTCCTTTTAATGTTTTTTCAAACAACGCAACGATGTCATTTTTTGATTTCTTCGTTTTAATAAACATATATACCAAACATAGGATAGCAATCAGAATAAAATAAAACAAAAAAGAAATAAATTTCAGTCCTTTTTCAAAGAACAGATCCCATAAAGATAAGATGAAAGCAATACAGGCGAGAAGAAAGATGCCTGCATAAATCAATCGCCACCTTACAGCCATGCTGAAGACCTCCTCATTCCCCTCAGCGCCCAACAGGAAACAATGATAAACAGCAAAAATGAAAGAAGAAAATAATCATAGTTCTGCTTCAATCGATAGAATTGATTGAGTAGAATCTGATTTTGTAACGGATGGGTACCCATCTCATATTCCATTCTATTTGAAAAACCATCTTCGTCAGTATCCAAATCCTTATCCCTTGGATTAGAAACATTCAATCCATATTTCTGCTCCCAGTAATCAGACATACCATCATTATCTTTATCATCAATCGAAGAGGTGATCCAAAAATGATTTACAACACTGCTTTCCTGGCATCCTTGCTGATTTGAAAGCTGAATGAAATATGAATATCTTCCAATTGCCGAGCAGAGACAGAAGGTGGTGAACTTCCCTTCATCAGACCAATTCATTTGCTGAAATGAAATACCACCTGTTGGATTTGTAAGTATCAAGGTCGCATTCAAAGAAGGATGATACTGCCGTACAACACAGATGAATTCAACAGATTCATAAGTCAACTGAACAGATGGTGAACAATCAACGTAATCAAAAGATGAATTATCTACGCAAACATGGTTCCGTGGAGAAATAGAAATAGCGCTATCGCATATAAAAAGAACAGATAGTAAACAAAGACCAATACCTATGATGATTGAGTGCCTATTGGATGAACACCCATTCATCCTCAACGCTGAATCCAATCCCAGACCCAGAAACATATAAATGACATCATACTTCTATTTATCGAAATAAATTAAAAATGCTGTCCAAGACGGAACATTTAAGCATTGCTGATTAATATCTTGCAGGCACCATGGAAACGATAAAACCATCTGTTGACCGTTCATCATATATCTCAGATTCTGCTGTTCTCATCGGAAATGTTACAATCGGTCGTAACTGTGGTATCTATCCTCATGCGGTTCTCCGAGGTGATGAAAATAGCATTATTATAGAGGATGGTTCAAATGTACAAGATTGCTGTGTTATTCATGTTGATGAGGATCATTGCACCTATATCGGCAAACAGGTAAGTATTGGACACATGGCCATGATCCATGGTGCAACCATTGAAGATAACTGTCTTATTGGGATCCATGCAACCGTTTTGAACGGAGCGGTCATCAAAAAAGGATCAATTATTGGAGCCCATGCTCTGGTTACCACCAATACCATTATCCCAGAGAACAGTTTAGTTCTCGGCATCCCTGGAAAGGTAGTTAAACAGGATGCATCATATAAAGAGCAGGCTATTAAGAATGCTATAATCTATAAGGAAATTACGAAAAAATATAAAGAAGATGCGTTCATTTATTATCAGAAATAATAAAAAGAGAAAAATTTTATTTTTTTGCTAATTTTTCCCTTGTATATGGCAGCAGCCCACCCGCTTTCTGGATGGCAATGATCTCTTTAGGCAGCGTAGGAAATGAAAATGTTTGATCATTGATCCTAACCTCTCCTTTCTCTGGATGAACCTCAACCGTATCTCCCTTATTATAGGCGCTTACTGCATCTTCAGATTCAATCAGCAGCAATCCCTGATTGATCGCTGATCGATAGAAAATTCGGGCAAAGCTCTTTGCAATTACTGCTTTGATTCCCACTGCTTTGAGACCAACTACTGGTTGTTCGCGTGAGCTCCCGCAGCCGAAGTTCTTTCCAGCAAAAATGATATCTCCTTTCTGTACCTTATCAGCAAATGAGGGATCTAGATCCTCCAAGAGATGTGGTTTGATTTCCTCCGGTGTACTACAGGAATAGGTATATTTTCCTGGAAACAACATATCCGTGTTGATATCATCACCATACTTCCAAACAGTCATATTAATTCATCACCTCCCGAGGATCAACAATATGTCCATGAATTGATGATGCGGCAACGGTTGCCGGACTAGCTAGATAGATCTCAGCATCTTTGGAACCCATGCGACCTTTGAAATTACGGTTCGCGGTGCTTACACACCGTTCACCTGGTGATAACACACCCTGATGAGCACCAAGACAGGGACCACAACCCGGAGGCAATATCATTGCTCCAGATGCAACTAAGGTATCGATATATCCTGCCTTCAATGCCTGTTGAAGCACGGTTTGCGATGCGGGAAGAATAAGCAATCGAACCTGATTATGAATTCTTTTTCCATTCAGTATTTCAGCAGCGATTCGTAAATCAGATAATCGACCGTTCGTACAAGTGCCAATCAATCCTTGTTGGATATCAATATCTGAAAGATCTCCGGCAGGTGCGACATTATCAACTGTATGTGGTCGGGCAACCATTGGTACGATATCAGATAGATCATAGTTCCAGTCTTGCATATAATCTGCCCCTTCATCTGGAAGAACAGGTTGGTATGAAGAAGACGAAATACCAAGAGCACGAAGATATTGTTCTGTTACCTGATCAGGCAAAAACACCGCATTCTTTGCTCCCATTTCCACCCCCATATTGCTAATAGAAAACCGTTCGTCCATAGCGAATTGCTTGACATCTCCATGAAATTCCGTCGAACAATAGGTAGCTCCTGACGCAGAGACATCACCGATGATATGTAAAATAACATCTTTTGCAGAAACACCTGAAGGAAGTGTATTTTCTAGTGTGATCTTAATACTCTGCGGAACCTTCAACCAGGTTTCCCCAGTAAGCATTAGGGCTGCTGCCTCAGTACGATCGATTCCAGATGAAAAGGCACCAATGGCTCCATATGAACAAGTGTGTGAATCACTCCCTAGAATCAGTTTGCCTGGTAGCGCATGTCCTTTCTCTATCATAATTTGATGACAAATGCCCTGACCCACATCATAAAAATGAATTATTTTATGTTTTTTGACGAATTCACGGATTATTGTATGATTCATCGCTGTTTTTTCAGATGCAGCTGGAACCACGTGATCAATAACAATCACTGGAAGCTCTGTTGAATGTATCCCATATTGTTCTAACTCAGATGTTATCTTCTGTATGATAGCGGCGGTATTATCATGGGTGAGTAAATGATCTGGTTGAATGGTAACGATTTGACCGGGTACCGTCTCTTTTTCTTTTGAATATTGTGCAAGCATTTTTTCAGCAAAGGTCATATCCATATGTTTTTCCTCATTTCATCTCCTTTTTTTCCAAACACATAATGAAACTCGATGGTAGGAATAATCATCTGAATACATCATAGCTTGATATATTTTACCAAAACCGAAAAATCTCAAGAAACGCATATAAAAGGGTTCTTACATAATAAATAGTGAGAAGGTGGATGATTGCAAGGATGAAACTCAATTCACTATTGAATCAGAAATATGCAGTTGCAGGTGTTATCGAAGCATTATTACTTGTTGCATTAGTTGCCGTTGTCATTTCAACTATACAAGTCATCTATATTCCAGAGATTATGAAACAAAGAGAAGCAGAGCATATGGATGAAGTCGAAAATCAATTCTCCTATTTAAAATCGGTTATTGATATTCAATCAACCATGCAAGAGGATATCCCTGTTTCATCATCAATTACCCTTGGCAGTAGGGAACTTCCATATTTTGTTACTGCACGAGCATTTGGACAATTAGATATCAATGATTATACAAATAGTTGGATCTGTTTTGATTCATTTCCTCCAGATGGCGATTGTTATCCACTGACCTCAATACAATTAGATTCCATGAATTCATACTATATCGACAAAGATTTTATCCTTGAAGGTGGAGGCCTCATCATTAAACAATCAGATGGAGAAGCAATGAGGGTGGCACCGTCTATCTCATGGGAATTACAAGGTGGAACTATAAATATCGATTGGACCCTTCCAGAATTTTACAGTATTGCGGGAAAAAACTCAACTGCGGGATTTAAAAATTGTTACATAAGAACAAATTACTCTTCTAATGATATGATTAATTTTAATAATCCAAATTTTGTAGATATTCATACTGATTATATCACAGCATGGTATAATTCACTTAATCTGATTTTTGATGAAGCGATAGAAAATGATGATATCACGATAAGAAAATTTCCAATAGATTCGCCAGATCGCGTGAGAATGGAAGGTGCAGAAGATGTAGAAATTAGTATTGATATGACCATTATTCAATTTGGAGCTCAAATAGGTCCGGGAACCGTCCTTCAATAACCCAGTTTAATACCAAATAATGGAAGAAAGGTTTTTTATGAAACCATTTCTATTCAGATAGACTTTATCATGAATTATGATATAAAAATATTATTGATTGATTATCAAACAACTACATATCTAATCAGAAAATCTACACAACTATTACAGATTAAATAATAGATGAAGAGAAGGAAAAAATATGGACCTAGACAACGGAGAAATCATTCCATCCACTCCAACTGTTCAGCATACCGAACCAATTCTAAAGACAGGTATTTTTGGATTCGATGATTTGTTCTCAAAAGGAGGTATACCAACTGGAAACTCAGTGCTAGTTGCAGGAGGTCCTGGAACAGGTAAAAGTATTTTCTGCCGACAGATTTGCTACAACCTGGTCTCAAAAGGAAAACGATGCATGTATGTCAGTTTTGAAGAAACTAAAGAACGCATCCAGCAGAGTATGACTGCTTTTGGATGGCATGAAGTTAAATCCTATGTTGACTCGGGTGAATTCCTTATGCAAAAAATCAATCCACTTGATGTGCTCCGCATGAAATTCGGATCACTTGGCGGATCTGGTTCAGCAACAGAGCTTTCATATAAAATTAAACCACTTGTCATTCCAAAGGATTTTCATCCTGACGTCATCGTTGTAGATTCTCTTACTGCTATCATTGCTGCATCTGTCACTAAAGAGAAAAACTATCGAGTCTACCTTCAACAATTATTCAGTTTTTTTGAAGATACTGGAGCAACCTCTTTTCTGATCACAGAAACAGAACCATTACCGAATCGATTTAGTGATACGGGTATTGAGGAATTCCTTGCTGACGGAATCATTGTTTTATATAATGTTGCACAGGAAACTAAACGACAAGGAGCTATTGAGGTTCTCAAAATGAGATATGCAAAACACGAAAAAAAGATTGTAGCCATGGATATCACAGAACAAGGAATTGTGGTGAGTCCAGACCGACAGATTCACATTGAATTTTAACTTATTTTCCTAAAAAACGAAATGGTTCAGCGTTTTTATTGAGCTTTTTAGCGCCATATCTCATGATGTTATGTTCAATTTGTTTGACCTGTAATTTCGACAGACCAGTTCGCTTTAAAATCAATTGGTCATTTTCGTTATAGATTCGAATGGTCCCGTCTTCAAAGCATGAAATGGATTTGAAGATTTTGCCATTTTGAATCCATATCCAGATATGCGCTTTTTTGTCTTTCATAGCTTTTGGCACCCACTCAACTGTTACGATATTATTTTTATTTTACAAACTATATAAATATTTCTTTTTTCTTTCCTAAAACCTTATAAACAAGAACGAAACAACCAATGAAAAAAACAATAAAATCGATTATTTAATCATCAATAAAAAGATATCACTGTTGCTGCATAAAAAGCATAACATAATATACCGTTAGTATTATTATGGTATGGGATGAAAGGTGCAAGATGAAATGTATCTCAATCAGGATAAGATGTTAGCTCGAAAGAAAATCGGAATCGAGGGACTCGATACCATCCTTCAAGGAGGATTACCCGAGAAATCGATTACCCTTGTATCAGGTCCCCCCGGAGCAGGAAAAAGCATAATGTGTTTTCAATTTCTCTATCACGGTATGAAAGAAGGAGAAACTGTTCTTTATTTAACATTAGATAAAAAAGAACCGGGCTTATTATTGCAAGCAAAAAAACTCGGCTTTGAATTTCAACCAGCAATAGAGAAAGGACAAGCAAAATTCCGTTATTTGAATATTAATAAAAAAATGGTCTATGAAGCTATGACCAATGAAATTCTCTCAGGAGACTATCAACGAATCGTACTTGATTCAATTACTCCCCTTTCAGAAATGCCGATGTATCTATCCGAAAGCGAAAACGGAAATTCGAATTATAGTTTCATTAATTCAGAGGACACTCCATCACCAGGCCCCGGACCAGTTCGACGCAGACACCTCCGCTACATCATGAACGCCCTTGAAACAAGCGAAACCACCGCCATAGTTACTTCAGAACTACATATGGGATCACCATATCTTTCTAGAGATGGCATCTCAGAATTTCTGGCAGATGGTGTGATTACTCTCAGTTTTGACCCAACCATGGACAGACGAAAACTATCAGTGATGAAAATGAGAAATACCAAGCACACGCTGAAACCACAAAATATAGTAATTGATTATGGTGGCATCAAAATCGTATAACGTTCTCACCAGTAACCAAAGCAAAAAAGAGAAAAAGATGCAGTGGGAGACATGATAGATTTTCGGCATTATAAACCACCAAAAAAACTGCGACTTCTTTTTATTTTCCATTACATGCCACTGCTTCTCATCATTCTCATCGGGCCACAAAGCGTTTTTTTTGATACCTGGCAAGTTCCCTTTCCTACCTTTCCCACATTAGTGACCGGGATCATTATTTTTTTGCTTGGAACAATCATTTATTTCAAATGGGAATTCTACTGGGACAAACATTACCATGGACAATTAGTTACATCAGGGATCTTTCAATATATCCGTCATCCCCATTACACCTCACTTCTCATTATTGGTTATGGATTAGCTTTGTTTTTCACATCAACAGCTACCCTTCTTCTTGCAACCATAGCTATTCCCATCATGATCATCAGTATCATTGATGAGGAAAAACAATTAATTAAGCAATATGGTGAAGAGTACAAGCAATTTATGAAACAAACACCCTGGCGTATTATTCCACTCATTTTTTAATCTCATGCTATGATCGCAGCGGAAGAAAAATCATCATTCCGTTTTTACAAGATAATTTTAAAAAATATCACATAAAAATTCAACCTGTATAAAAAATATCTCAGAATCATCATAAATCCATACATTTTTATCAAACAATGGATTTTCATTTTGGATGAAATCCTCAAAATAAGGGATAACATTTAAATACAGTTCTTTTCATGCCTATTTCCTCCGTTCATACCAGACATCCAACGGGCAATTCAGGCAATGAACCCCGGTAACAGATAATCCAATATGATTTTTTGATTATCTGAGATATGTCACGGTGTGAACAAGCTGATGTCCAATCATTAAGAATCACTACGAAAGAAGTAGTCGAGATGATATACTATGCCAAATAAACATCATCCAAGAAGAGGATCAATGGGTTATTCACCACGAAAAAGAGCCCGTGCACAAACACCTCACATAAAAAGTTGGCCCGAAGGAGGAGACAAACCTAAGATACAAGGATTCCTCGGCTACAAAGCTGGGATGACTCATGCCTTCGTTATAGATTACCGTCCAACATCAACAACATCAGGAAAAGAGGTAATCATGCCGGTCTCCGTAGTTGAAACACCTCCAATCAAAATTGCAGCCATCCGTGGATATAAAAAAACACATCAGGGCTTTAAGACCATTGGTGAGATCTGGGCTGATAAACTTGATTCTGAATTATCAAAACGTGTATCCCTGCAAAAACATAAAAAAACAAAAAGCTGGGATATTCTCAATGCTGCTGATGATATTCGGGTGATTGTCTATACCCAACCGAAATTGGTCACTAGCATTCCAAAGAAAACACCGGAAATTCGAGAAATGAGAATAAGCGGTGGAAGCATCGAAGACCAAATCGCCTATGCCAAAGAAATCCTGGGAAAGGAAGTATCAATTAACGATGTAGTTAAGGAAGGAGACATGCTTGACATTATTGGAGTCACAAAGGGAAAAGGATTCCAAGGACATGTTCAACGATGGGGTGTCAAATTACTGACCCATAAAAATTCCAAACATCGACGGATGATTGGAACTGCCGGGTCTTGGCATCCGAATTGGATCCAACAAACCGTTCCTCAAGCAGGTCAAATGGGATATCACCAGCGAACAGAATATAACAAACGTGTATTGAAAATCGGTGAAAAAGGAGCAGATATCACTCCATCAGGAGGGTTCCCTCATTACGGCGTTATTAAAAATCCTTATGTTCTTATACATGGGTCCATCCCTGGACCAGCGAAACGATTAATCAGCCTTAGAGATGCAATCAGATATAAACGTGGAGTAAAAGTGGAAAAAGCAGAGATCAGTTACATCTCAACTACAAGCAAACAAGGAGTATAGTACCATGGTCAAAGTAAAGGTTTATGGACGAAAAGGATCAGAAAAGGAAACCATAACACTACCAGGGATTTTCACAACTGAATATCGTCCAGATGTGATTAAAAAATCATTTCATATCCTTCGATCAAACTCCAGACAACCCTATGGGTCAGCACCAGAAGCTGGCAGGCAACATGCAACTGCTTCTGTTGGAAAAGGCCGAGGGATGTCCCGTGTGCCTCGCTTAACCCAAGGAAGAGCAGCTGCGCTTGCTCCCTGTGTGGTTGGGGGAAGACGTGCGCATCCTCCAAGAAGCCAACGCATTTGGCGTGAAAAAATTAATAAGAAAGAGCAGAAACTAGCAAGAAGGTCGGCGCTTGCAGCCACCGCCAATAAAGAATTAGTGTCTAATAGGGGTCATCGTTTTAACGAGGGACTTACCCTTCCAATCATTGTGGATGATGAGTTTGAACAACTGCAAAAGACAAAGGATGTTATGGATGCATTTCAACAGATCGGTATCTATGATGATGTCGTCCGTGCAAAAAATGGAAAACACATTCGTGCTGGAAAAGGAAAAAGACGGGGCCGTAGATATAAAACACCAAAATCCATTTTGGTGATCTCTGGAAATCAACAATTCCAAAAAGCCGTTCGGAATCTCATTGGAGTGGATGTCGTTGACCCTGCTCAGGTAAATATTGAACATCTTGCGCCTGGTGGAGTAAGCGGAAGACTGACCGTTATCACTAAATCATCTCTTTCAACATTGGCAGGTGATACCTAATGGATCCGTATTCTATTATCTTTCACCCCTATGTCACAGAAAAAACCATGAATCTTATGGAACAAAATAATGCATTAGAATTCGTGGTGAAACGAACGGCATCAAAACCACAAATCAAAACAGCGATCGAACAGCTCTTTGATGTTAAAATTCATTCAATAAATACTCGCATTACAAAACATGGAAAACATGCAATAGTTAAATTCACTCCTGAATACAACGCCGAAGATATTGGTATGAGAATCGGGGTGTTCTAGGAGGTTATCAGTATGGGAAAGCGATTAATACAACAACGAAGAGGCCGAACAAAGGGACGATACAACGTCCCATCTCATAAATTCCATGGAGATATATCCTACCATCATTCAAGTATTCGACAAACAGGACTTGTTGAAGATATTGTCCATGACCCAGGACGGACTGCTCCCCTTGCAAAGGTCCGATTGGAGGATAACACAATCATTCATCTCCTCGCTGCAGAGGGAACAAAGATCGGAGATACCATTTCATTTTCAAAAGATAAAGAAGATGTCAAAGTAGGTAATGTGGTCACCATTGGAATGATCGAAGAGGGTTTTCCAGTGTATAATGTAGAATTAAAACCAGGTGATGGCGGGAAACTGGTACGCACCGGTGGAAGTATGGCTACCATTGTTTCCCATGGTACTGATACCACAGTCATTCGACTCCCGTCTGGTCGGTTCAAAACGATTTCTTCAAACTGCCGTGCTACCATTGGCGCCGTTGCTGGTGGAGGACGAAAAGATAAACCCTTCCTTAAAGCAGGGAAAAAATTTCACGCCCGGCGAAAAAAGGGAAGACAATATCCTGTGGTCCGTGGAGTGGCCATGAATTCGGTGAACCACCCTCATGGCGGTGGTGGACATCAACACGTTGGAAAACCATACACTGTAAAAAGAGGAGCATCACCCGGAAGAAAAGTTGGTAGTATCGCGGCCAAACGTACTGGGAGGAAATAATTATGGCAAAAACTGGATTTGGTTCATCCTCGAGGAGCAGACGGAAACGACGGCGGAAGAAAATTGAAGTCCGTAAAAAGGAGTTTCGTTTTCATGGTCTCAGTCAGGATGAAGTAAAAAAACTCTCTCTCGATGAATTTTTGCCTTTGCTACCTTCACGGATGCGTCGGAGTTTAACAAGAGGATTAACTAGGAAGCAAGATAAGCTTCTTACTGATATTGAAAAAGCGGAAAAAGGAGAAGTCATTCGAACCCATCTACGAGATATGGTGATTCTGCCCAGTTTCATCGGTCATAAAATCGCAGTCTACAATGGAACAGAATTCCAAGAGATTACCATTGAACCAGAAATGATTGGCCATTATCTTGGAGAATTTGCATTGACCCGAAAGAAGGTGAAACATACCGGCCCTGGTGTAGGTGCTACCCGGTCATCTAAATTTATGCCATTGAAGTGATGAATTATGCAAAAATATTCAACTGAATGTGATCCGGATAAAACGGCAAAAGCCTATGGATATGAGCTACATTGTTCCCCGAAAGATTCACGTAACATTGCCTATGCAATTCGAGGAAAGACCGTAGATGCAGCTAAAAAGTATCTTGAGGAAATCGTTGAAATGAAACGTCCACTTCCCGCAGTGTATCATAAACAAAAGGTTGCTCATCAAAAAGGAATTGGGCCAGGAAGCTTCCCTCAAAAAGCAGCTCGATATCTTTTGAAAATCCTGAAAAATGCTGAAAATAATGCAGAATACAAGGGATTTGATGTGGAATCAATGAAGATCACTCATTTTGCAGCCTACCGGGGAAGAACTGTGAAAGGATTTATACCTCGAGCCCAGGGACGGGCAACGGATAAAAATAAAATGACTACAAATGTTGAAATAATCATTGAAGAGGTAGAGTAATGGCAGGCGAACGGAAGTTTATCAGAGAAAGTACGAACCGTATCCTGATCAAAGAATTCCTGATCAAAAAAGTTGAAGGAGCCGGATTTGGTGGAATGACCATCCAGCGAACCCCCATGGGAACTCGGATCAACATCATCGTCGAACGACCGGGGATGGTCATCGGTAAAGGAGGCAGTAAAATAAAAAAGATCACCTCTGAAATCAAGGATCGATTTGATCTTGATAACCCTCAAATTGAGATACAGGAAGCAGGAGGTGCTGCATCCATCAATGCCCAGATCATGGCCGAAAAATTAGCAGAGGCCCTGGAGCGTGGTTGGCATTTCAGACGAGCAGGCCATTCCACTGTCCGCCGTATCATGGGTGCAGGTGCCCGAGGATGTCAAATCGTGATCGCTGGAAAACTGACCGGTTCACGTCATCGAACAGAGAAATTCACCGAAGGTCATATCAAATACTGTGGGGAAACCGCAAAAGAAGTCATGGATCGAGGATTTGCCATTGCCAAATTAAAAGCGGGTGTGCTGGGTGTGAAAGTAGGTATTATGAAACCGGATACCACCCTTCCTCATGAAATCAAGATTTTGGTTCCTAAAAAAGATGAAAAAGATGAACACAAAACTGAGGAAAAAGAACCAACTCCCCAGGATGCGAAACAAAAGAAAGCAGCGGAAAAACCCGTACAAACGGAGAAAAAAGAAACTGATATTAAAAAACTAACCGAGATTCCAGGTATTGGTCCATCCATCATCAAGAAATTCCAAAAGGCAGGTGTTAATACACTTGAGGAGATTTATGAAATGGATGCAGATGATCTAGCCACCATTGATGGTATTGGGGCCAAAACTGCTGCGGTCATTGTCAAAGAATTACGAAAAATCATGGAATAGAGGGGAACAAACATGGTCTTAAAAGCAAAGGAAATCAGAGCGTTTACCCCTGAAGAACGAAAGGAGAAACTTGAAGAGTTAAAGCGAGAACTCATGCATGAACGAGGTGTTGCAGCGATGGGTGGAAGTCCGCCTTCACCGGGAAAAATTCGACAATTGAGAACGTCAATTGCCCGTATGCTTACCATCATCCATGAGCAAGGAGAACAATAAATGAGTGAAATATGTCCGAAATGTGGTCTTCCCAAAGAAATCTGTGTTTGTGAAGACATCGCAAGAGAACAACAAAAAATCTACATCTCTGTGGATAAACGAAGATATGGAAAAATGATGACCATCGTGGACGGCATCAATCCCAACGAACTGGACATTGATGCGTTAATTACCAAGCTGAAAAAGAAATGTGCTAGCGGTGGTACCATCAAGGACGGAAAAATCGAACTACAAGGAGATCATCGAACAAAGGTACGAGACGCCCTTGAGGAAATGGGCTTCATTGTTGAACTCTCTTAGCCGATCTTTACTGTCATTTCCTCGTTACTAAAAAATTACCTATCAAAAAGGAACTTCCATGCGATCTATACCAATAGAAAAGGATGAATTCATCGGAAAAAAGGTCACCATCAACGCCTGTACCGATCCCACTCTTGAACATCTTACAGGGATCATTGTTGATGAAACAAAACAGACCTTCTTTTTCAGAGTCGCAGGAAGCATTAAACAGGTGGCAAAATCAACTGCTACCTTTACCATACAAGAACATGATCAACTCAAAACGGTGAATGGATCAACACTTTCCTTTCGACCGGAAGATAGAATTAAAAAAGCAAGGTGAACCCTATCATGGCTGAAAAACCAACAGATGCTCGTAATATTGGGATATCAGTGAGTCCTCCCAAAAAAAGCTGTACCGATGTAAATTGTCCGTTTCATGGAACACTACCTATCCGAGGGCAGATCATCACCGGAATAGTTGCCTCAAAGAAAATGCAACATTCCATTTTGGTGAAACGGGAATACATGCATCTTGTACCAAAATATGAGCGATATGAGAAAAGAACATCCCTCTATTCAGCACATTGCCCTCCCTGTCTTGATATTGCAGTGGGAGATATGATTAGAATTGCAGAATGTCGACCGTTGAGTAAAACGATCTCATTTGTTGCCGTAGAGAAAGTATGATGGAGACGATGAAATGAAAGGTATTGCAGGCAGAACGAAAAGAGGATTACCCACTGGCGCCCGTCTCGAATGCATTGATAACACAGGGGCAAAAATCGTTGAAATTGTAGCCACTCCTAAATTGAAAGGAACCCATCGACGGTATCCCAAGGCAGGGGTTGGTGATATGGTAATCATCAGTGTCAAAAAGGGAGCAGTGGATATGCGCCGCCAACTCTTGAAAGCAGTGATTGTCCGTCAACGACGACCCTTTCGCAGATCAGATGGCACCATGGTTCAATTCGAGGATAATGCTGCTGTGATTGTTACTGAAACCGGTGAAACAAAAGGATCCATGATCAAAGGCCCCGTCGCTTTAGAAGCTGCAGAACGATGGCCAAGAATCGCAGCGAATGCATCAATCATCGTATAAGAATATAAAAGAGAATAAACTGAGTGGAATGAATATGAAATCAACCAAAGCTCGTAAACAACGAAAATCATATTTCAATGCCCCTCTTCACAAAAAGAGGAAATGGTTAGCTTCTCATCTTGAGGAAAACCTATTACTGAAATATGATCGCAGAAGAATTCCTCTGGTCACTGGAGACACCGTTCGAGTGATGAGAGGAGCATTCAAAGACCATGAGGATAAGGTCACCGCTGTTCATCTGAAACGACAACAAGCCATGGTTGAGGGTGTAGTTATCACCAAGGCGGATGGAAAGAAAGTGGCAAAACCCATTCATCCCAGTAATTTGATGATTACAAAATTAAATCTTACTGATTCCTGGCGTCGAAGGATTCTGGAAAAGGATCTTTCTGAGGAGGCCAAAAAGGAAATCGAACAGGAAGCAACGGTACAAATCAAAGAACTTGAAGAGGAAAAACGCAAAGCCGAAGAAGAAGAAGCCGCTCGACAACTCAAAGAAGAGGAAAAGGAAGAAGTCGAGGGCGAAGATGAAGATTTGGAAGCTGAAGATAAGCAAGACATGCAAGAAGATGTGGAAGATGTGGAAAATGGAGAAGGAGTTGAAGTGAAAGAGGAAGAAGAGGAATCCGGCAAAAAAGAACAAAAAAAGGAAAACGAAGAACCAACTGATGCATCATCTGAGGAAGAGAAAGAAGAAGAAATAGAAAAAAAAGCTCAAGAAACATCTGCATCATCAGCTTCATCAAAAAAACAACAATCAACAAAATCCAACTCCTCTGAGGAATCCTCATCAGAGGAAACAACAGAAAAGGAGGATACTTCATGAGCGGTCATTTAAAGAGACTAAATGCTCCTAGAACCCAGCAACTCCACCGCAAGGAACGCATATGGACAGTGAACACCTCACCAGGTCCCCATCCAAAGGATGCATCCATGCCATTGGGTCTATTGATTAGAGATTATCTAAAGCTCTGTGATACTAATCGAGAGGCGAAACGAATTCTAAGCCATGGAGAGATTCTGGTGGATAACATCATTCGAAAGAGCAACCGATTTCCCGTCGGACTGATGGATGTGATCAGCATACCAAAATTAAAGAAACACTTTCGAATCGTGTTTAACAAAAGGGGAAAACTCTCACTTGTTCCCATTCAATCAAATGAGGCAGGATGGAAACTGCGAAAGATCAAACAGAAAACAGTCATGAAAGGAAAACAGATTCAGCTTACCTTTCATGATGGATACACCATGCTGGTATCAAAAGACCAGTATCATGTTGGTGATGTCCTGAAGGTTTCTTTTCAAAAAAACAAAGTTGAAGATGTCTACTCTCAACAAAAGGGAACCATTTCCCTGATTACTGGAGGAAGTCATATTGGAGAACTAGCGACCATTGAAGACTTAGAAACCATAGCTTCTTCTAAACCAAATGTCGCTCACATGAAAGGGGATCATTCATTTGTCACCCTGCAAGAATACGTGTTTGCGGTGGGTAAGAATAAACCAGTGATCCAACTTCCGGAGGTGAGTGTCCATGAGTAAGCCAAAGAAGTCAACGGCTGAGACAACAAAAGACACCCGTCATCTGTTAAATCGACCTATAATCGAAAAGATCACCATTAATATAGGTGTTGGCGAAGCAGGGGAACGATTGAAAAAAGCTGAGTCAGTGTTAAATGCGATTACCCATCAGAAACCCATTCAAACCCTTTCAAAAACGGTGAACAAGGATTTCGCCATTCGAAAAAGGATGCCCATCGGCTGCAAGGTCACCCTTCGTGGAGAATCAGCTCATGACTTTTTGAAAAGAGCACTTGAAACCCGGGAGAACAAAATCGCTGATTATTCCTTCGATGATCAAGGGAACATCTCCTTTGGAATACCTGATCATACCTTATTCAAAGATCAAAAATATAATCCCGATATCGGAATCTTTGGAATGGACATCAGTATCACCATGGGAAAACCAGGATACCGGATCAAACGACGACGGGTGCAACGAAAAAAAATACATCATAGCCATGAGGTAACACCAGAGGAAACCATGCAGTTTTTCACTGATACCTTTAACGTGGAGGTCGTTGAATGAAGATTAAGGAGAAGAAAAAGGCCTACGGAAGAATCAAAGGTTGCGAACGATGCGGTCGAAAACGCGGGCTCATTCGAGCATATGGTTTACATATATGTAGACAATGCTTTCGAGAAAAAGCCGAAGAAATGGGGTTTAAAAAATTTTCATGAGGAGGCAATAGAAAAAGATGTTAAACGATCCATTAGCAAATGCATTATCCATGATGAAAAATGCAGAACTCAGAGGAAAAGGAATGTGTCAAATCCAGCCTTCTTCAAAACTCATTGGTGGCGTCCTACACCTCCTCAAAGAAAAAGGATATATCGATGAATTTGAGTATATTGATGACGGTAAAGCCGGTATTTTCCAGGTTAACCTCAAAGGAAATATCAATAACTGCGGGGTCATCAAACCACGATATCCCGTAAAACGAGATGATCTTGAGAAATGGGAATCCCGGTATCTTCCCGCTCGTGATTTTGGATTACTCATTCTTACCACTACCAAAGGTATTATCTCACAGACCGAAGCAAAGGAAAACGGAATTGGAGGAAAGGTCCTTGCCTATGTCTATTAAAAGCGACAGGATGGTGAACTAATACCATGACTCAGATACAAGATATCAAAGAGGACATTGCACTTCCAGAAGGAGTAACCGCACAACTTGAAGGTGATCGATTGATCATTACTGGAGAAAAAGGGAAGATCACTCGTTTCTTTTCTCATCCTAAGATCAGCGTGGAACTGAAGGATAACCACATTCATCTTCGGTGTCAGAATCCTCGTAGAAAACAAAAAGCGCTGTTTGGCACATTTAGAGCACATATCAACAATATGATCACTGGAGTCACCCAGGGATTTGAATACCATATGAAAACGGTGTACTCTCATTTTCCCATTAAAACCGCAGTGGAAGGAAATCGTCTCATGATTCAAAACTTCCTTGGAGAACGACATCCCCGTCACGCATCAATCGCTGAAGGGGTCAGCGTTGATATCTCTGGTGATGATCTTTCCGTCAAAGGAACCGATAAAGAGAAAGTCGGTCAGACCGTTGCCAATATTGAACGTGCAACCGCGGTGAAACGACGGGATATCCGGGTGTTCCAAGATGGCATCTATCGTATTGACAAAGGAGGTGGTCAATGATGAGTACAACTGAAATCATTGATCAACTAACCTCGCTGAAAGGAATCGGTAAAGCAAAGGCTGAAGCATTAGTTGAACATGGGTTTGATTCAGTTGAGAAAATCAAAACCGCATCTCTTGAAGAGCTCACCGAGGTAACGGGGATCAGTGACCAGATCGCAACTTCCATTCAAGAACAACTCAAAAAAGTTTCTTCTGAAACAAAGAAACCAGAAGAGAAACCAACAGAGAAAAAAGAGGAAAAAGCGGAAGAGATAACATCAACAGCATCACCAAAGAAATCAACATCTGAGAAGAAACCAACAAAGAAACCCAAAAAGGTAGAATTAGAAGATGATCTCACAGAGGTTCCCATACCAGAATATGAAGTAAAAAAGAAGCCAACGCTTTCAGATGATCTTCAACAGAAGCTTTCCATCCGGAAACAAATAAAGAAAAGAACACCGACCTTTCTAAGGGAGGAATGGTTTCGATACAAACGCATCCCGAAAAACTGGCGTAGACCCGATGGTATTCATTCAAAGATGAGAATCAATTTGAAATACCGACAACATAGAGTACGCATCGGCTTCCGTGGACCAAAGCAGGTAAGAGGACTGCATTCATCAGGCTTTGAAGAGGTAATGGTCTATAATGTCCATGATCTCGAAGCAATAGATTCAAGCACCCAAGCCGCCCGTATCGGAGGCAGCGTGGGAACTAAAAAACGGATGGCTATCGAAGAGAAAGCAAAAGAGTTGGATATACGACTGCTTAACAAAAGATAAAGGTGACGAATTATGAGCGATTTAAGAAATCAACGAAGAATGGCGGCATCAATACTGAAATGCGGGGTACATCGGGTGTGGATGGATCAGGATCGACTCGATGAAATTGCCCGTGCGGTCACCAAAGATGATATCAGAGTGCTTATCCATGGGAAAGCCATTGTCAGCCGTCAGAAACAAGGCATTTCCAGAGGGCGCAAAAAATACGCCCAAGAGCAAAAAAAGAAAGGACGTCGACGAGGACAAGGATCCAGAAAAGGGGCAAAATACGCACGATTCCCTCGGAAGAGACAATGGATTCAGACCATTCGTCCCATTCGCACCTATCTGAAAAACCTACGGGACGAAGGAACCATCGATCGATCGATTTACCGAACCTACTATCGGAAAGCCAAAGGAGGCGAATTCCGTAACACCCGACATCTACAAACCCATCTGCAATCAGATGGAATCATTACTGAAACGGAGGAAACATCATGAGCCAGGGACCACGATACCGGGTGAAACCAAGACGCCGACGGGAAGGAAAAACCGATTACCGGCAACGACTGCGATTATTAAAATCAGGCGAACCTCGTATTGTCGTCAGACGGTCACTGAAAAATATTCGGGTTCAATTTATTTCCTATGGGGAACAAGGAGATACCGTGATTGCAGAGGCACTAGGATCAGATTTATCCAAAACCTATGGATGGAAGCATTCCACATCATCAACACCAGTGGCCTATCTAACTGGTCTGCTTGCTGGAACCCGGGCACAAAAAGCTGGAATCAGCTCTGGTGTCCTTGACATCGGACGGCAGATGCCAGTCACCGGATCAAAGATCTTTGCCGCGCTGAAAGGAGTGCTTGATGCAGGAATAAGCTGTCCGCATAGTGAACAGAAACTTCCTGCCCAGGATCGTATTGAGGGGAAACATATTGATGAAGCGCTTGGTGATGATGTGACAGAGATAAAGCAACAAATAACAGGAGGATCATCATAATGGCAGCCAGACGAGGTAAGAGAGGTGGACGATCACGAAGCAGACAACGAGAACCAACGGTTGAATGGGATCCAAAAACCCGACTTGGACGATTGGTGAAATCAGGAAAAATCACCACCATGCATGATGCCTTGGAAACTGGTCTTCCCATCCGGGAACCTGAAATCGTGGATATTCTTCTTCCCGAGCTAAACGATGAAGTCCTGGATGTCAACATGGTGCAACGGATGACGGACTCTGGACGTCGGGTAAAATTTGTGATCACCGTAGTAGTGGGAAACAATGATGGATATGTGGGTCTAGCCCAAGCGAAAGGAAAAGAAGTGGGGGCTAGTATCCGCAAGGCAATAGAAAATGCGAAATTACATATGATTGAAATCCGTCGTGGCTGCGGATCATGGGAATGTGGCTGTAAAAAATCACACACGGTGCCGTTTGCGGTCACTGGAAAAAGCGGGTCAGTTGAAATCACGTTCAAACCCGCTCCTCAAGGAATAGGACTGGCCACAGGTGATGTGGCAAAGAAAATATTAACACTTGCTGGTATTCAGGATTGCTGGGCATTTACCAATGGAAAGACCCGGACGACGGTAAATTATGCAAAAGCGGTGTTTAACGCGCTGAAGAAAAACACTGAAATGCGATTGCTTCCCACTGAGATTCAACGCATCGGCATTGTTACTGGAGAAACCGGTGAGGCAAATGATGAAAAAGAACAAGCCCTCTCACAGGAGGCGTCGTAATTATGGTGTATGCTGTCGTACGGATCAGAGGAACGGTGAATGTGAATCCACAGATCAAACGAACACTTCAACTGCTTAGACTCACCCGGGCGAACCATTGTACCTTGGTGCAAGAGACCGATGAGATGAAAGGCATGCTGCAAAAAGCAAAGGATTACATTACCTGGGGTGAAATCGATGAAGCTATGCTTACTCGTCTGCTTCAACACCGAGGACGGATCAAAGGAGATACAGCACTGACTGAAGAGTATGTGAGCAGTGCAACTTCCTGTAAGAACATGGAAACACTTGCAAAGGCACTCATCGATCAATCCATCAAACTCAATGAGGTCCCTGATTTAAAACCAGTGTTTCGGCTTCATCCGCCTAACAATGGATTTGAAGGAATAAAACGTTCATATAAAATGAACGGAGCCCTTGGGTACCGAGGGTCAGCGATTAATACACTTCTGGAGCGGATGATTTAACGAACATTTATCTAATTTCAGCAAAAAAAACATATAACCCTATGATACTTCGGTTTAGAGGGAGCAAGAGGACATGGTAGAAGAAACATTATATGATATAGAAATCCACCGTGGAGATGATATGTACATTGGACGACTCTTCTCAGATGCAGAGGGAACCAAGGAGTTTAAACATGAACATCTTGATCAACTTCTCAGAGACATCACCATTGATATGCAACTGGCCCTTGAGGAATTCTCTCATCGTCAGACTGATTTTTCCGATCTAACAGGGTACTAACAGAAGAACAGGAAGAGTAATGTATTTAAATGGTACCGATATTGTGGGCTTTACGATTTAATTTGTCTACTGGATGATAACTGTGAAATATACTCGATTTGAAAAAGCACGGATCATTGGCGCACGAGCACTGCAGATTTCCATGGGTGCTCCATCGCTGATCTCCATTCCGGAATCAATTATTTTTCCAATTGATATCGCGATGCTTGAATTTAAAGAGGATGCCATTCCAATAACAGTGAAACGCGTTCAGGACAACAATAAATGATCAAAGAGGAAGATGACATGGGAGAAGAAATACCGCAAGAAGAACCCGAGCAAAAAAAAGAGGTCATGGCAACTGAAGAGACCTATATGACAGCGGGGGCTCACATCGGTACCCGACAGAAAACATCAGATATGAAACCATTCATCTACAAGGTACGCCATGATGGACTATATATCATTGATGTCACCAAAACCGATGAACGTATCCAGACCGCCGCAAAATTAATTTCATCATACAAACCGGAAAACGTGCTTGCCGTCTCCGTGCGACAATACGGACAAAAACCCATCCGGAAAATGGGTGAATACACGGATATCTCCGTGCTTGACGGACGATTCAGACCGGGCATTCTTACCAATCCCAATGCCAAAGGATACCTGGAACCAGAACTTCTCATCGTCACCGATCCTCTCGCTGATTCACAGGCGCTCAAAGAAGCTCAAAACATCGGCATCCCCGTGGTTGGATTATGTGATACCAACAATGAAACCAAACATATCGATATCATCATTCCTACCAATAATAAGGGACGACGGGCATTATCTTTGGTTTATTGGCTGCTCACCAGGGCGGTGTTAAAGGAACAAGGGAAAATCGAAGGATACGCTGATTTTGACGCAGAAATGGAAGAATTCGAAGCGGAGATCTAATTTTCTTCCTTTCATTTTTCACCTCTTCTCTTTCAAAAAAAGCAAATTAATGATATTGTAAGGAGTAGGGAATAGCCGTGCAGGTAACCATAGATGACAACATCATTTTGATAGGCACAGCGCATATCTCTAAACAAAGTGTAGAAGAAGTCAAACAGGCCATCGAAACCTATCACCCTGGTGTGATTGCCATCGAACTCTGCGCCCGTCGATATAAGAATCTGACTGAAAAAGACCAATGGGAAAATACCCCGGTTACCTCTCTTCTGAAATCAAACAATGCTTATTTTTTACTGGCCCAGACCTTTTTATCGAGTGTGCAACGGAAACTCGGTAAAGACCATGGGGTTGAACCAGGATCAGAGATGATTGCAGCCATTGAAGAAGCAAAAAAACAGGACATACCCATTGAACTCATCGATCGAGATATCGCTGTTACCCTGAAACGGGCCTGGAAAAAAATGGGATTTCGGGAGAAATTCCGGGTGTTCTGGGAGTTCATGAAGGCCATGGTCGGTTTTGATGATGAGGAAATGGAAGATATCGACATCGAAAGCCTCATGGATCAGGACATGATCTCAACCATGCTTGAGGAATTCGGCGCCATCGCACCGAGTGTTACCACGGTGCTTATCCATGAGCGAGACCAATACATCGCCCAACATATCAAAACCCTGGCTGAACAGGGGAAAACCGTAGTTGCCGTAGTTGGTGCTGGCCATCTTAAGGGTATCGAAAAACATCTGCGTAATCCAACGTTTTCTGTGGATTTATCCTCTCTTGAAATTGTTCCGAAAAAACGTATCAGCGCACTGAAAACCATTGGTTATCTTATTCCCGTATTGTTTGCCGCACTCATCGTCTATGGCTATTATACCGGAGGACCCGGAAAATCAATTGAACTGTTTCTGTACTGGTTTCTCATCAATGGGATTTTTTCTGCAGTGGGAACTGCAATTGCCCGCGGACATCCACTTTCCATTCTCACTGCTTTTGTAGCTGCACCGATTACCTCATTGAACCCAGCAGTTGCCGCAGGATGGGTTGCTGGGTATGTGGAAGCAAAACTACGTACTCCAGTGATCAAGGATTTCCAAGGATTAAGTAGCCTGGAAAGCTTTAGTGATTTCTGGAAAAACCGGGTGATACGGCTACTGTTGGTAGTGGCTCTTGCAAACCTGGGAAGCATGATCGGAACGGTGATTGCTTTTCCCTATTTGACCAGTCTACTCGGATAAGCATACTAGTATAGATAGTAGGGTTTTTTTTAAAATGATAATAATTAAAAGGACTCAGCTGCTTTCATCGACAACATGACGGATGAAAAGAATCGATCCTACCGATCCTATCATCAGCTTTCACCACGGGAATATATGTACTTTCCAAAAGCAACATTACAACCTGGATCACCCGGTCAATTCAGTCGCCTTGAACTCTTTCATCTTCTTCTTTCAATGAGTGTGCTCACCCTTTGCTTTAGCTTTGCACTGAGCAAAACAAATTTGTTGTTCATCCTGTTAGGGGCTCATTTTGAACTCGGCGGTTTTCTCTCAGGACTCGGTCTAAGTTTTCTTGGGATTGTCACTGCGTTCTTTGTTCATGAGCTCAGCCATAAGCTGATGGCACAAAAGCAAGGGTTATGGTCGGAATATCGGATGTATCCAAAAGGATTACTTTCTGCATTGCTCTTATCCATTACCACTGGTGTTGTGTTTGCTGCTCCAGGAGCGGTGATGTTTCAAGGAGCGCCACGTCCCTTCGAAGAAGGCCGAATCGCAGTGGCGGGTTGTCTTGCCAATCTGTTCATGGCGGGGATTACTCTACCTGTTTTGCTCTACCTTCTCTTTACCTCACAAGGGATCTTGGTTCAAATCCTTGGATTTATCTGTGTGATCAATACCATTCTTGCCTTTTTTAATCTGCTTCCCTTTGGTCCTCTTGATGGGGTGAAAATACTACGATGGAATCCTACTATTTGGATCATCATGCTCATTCTAGCGGTGTTAATCCTCGTGTTTCTTTTCCCCTTCATTACCATCTTGTTACAATAACAAGGTTGCACTCAAGGGTTAAAAATAGATATTGGATCAAAAAGCTGGTATGATGTTACACTTCCTTATTAGTCCAGGGCAATGATATGAGCACATATTTGAATGATAAAAGCTAATCTTTTGATCCTTCCAATCGGTTTCTGACGTAATCATCATATCAGTCAAACGATAACGGTTTTCCCTTATGAAATGATGATCTATGTCAAAAGACAAAAAACTTAAATATTTATAGAATATAATATATATTGAGCAATCAATATTGATTAACACGTCTCTTATTTCACACGGGGAAAAACATTATGGATAAATCATTTATTAATAAAAAACATCTTCCAAGCTTGGCTGCTATCATTTTTCTCATCGCAGTCGTAGTCGTCGCCGCCTATGTCTATTCAGGGTATGATGACCAAGCAAAAACAGATGATCAACAGCAAGAAGAAGTAGATACTGCAATTAGCCCTTATACGAATCAGGCTATTTTTTTAGAGATTCATCGTATTCGAAAGAAAGGAATCATCGATCAGATGTATAATGCAGGAAGACCCATCTTTGATGTTTCCCCACAGCGATCAAGCTCCTATGAATGGTCCATTATTCTTGATGGCCTTCGTCCGGGCAAAGGATGGGATGACAAACCAACATATTTCTATATAGCAACTCTGGATGATTACGAATGGGTTGGAAGAGACATCTACAATGAATGGGACACAGGATATATGAACCAACAGATCTTTCGTGATGTAGAAGATGAACAACCAACCACTACTGTAACGATTTCCATGATTGAAAGGGTCACTGTTGATAAACTCATTGGCAGTAGCACTCAAGAAAAGGAACAGGACAGCTTCACCATGACCTATGATTTTCGAACCGGTCAGTGGAGCGGTGATGATTTTATGAACGATTCGGATGGCTATGGTCATTTAAACGGCAGTCATTTTGAAATCTGGTTTAGTCTTTATCAAACCTCAGCAGATGAAGACATCATTCCCTATCAAGCGGAACTTGCATTAGGTACAGATCCACTTGAAGATGATACCTATCTAGACCCTGATGGTGATGGCATCCCAACGGTATGGGAATGGCGATGGGGGTATGATCCCTTCACCTTTGAAAACCACTCTCATTTAGATCCTGATCATGATGGATTGCAAAACGATGAAGAATATATCATGAGCGAATGGCTGGCAAATCCATTCTATCCAGAGATCTACATCGAAGCTGATTACATGGAGCCGACACCAAAGAGAGGATTATTCGGTCGAGACGGTTATGACGGATGGACTCATGAATTCTATGAGGAATCACAACAAATGATGATTGAACGATTCAATGAACACGGAATCACGGTTCATATCGATGATGGCTGCATGGGTGAAGGAGGTGATATGCTTCCCTTTGGAAGAGGAAATGGAGCATATAGCCAAGAGGCAGGATTGGTTGCAGGATTCTATGATAATGATTTTCCCGATGACCGGCAGGGCATTTTCCGCTACCTAGTAATTGCTTATGGAGGTGGATGGTGTCATCCACAAGATTCCAATCATTATTACGATTGCATGGTAGTTCCCCATAATCAGGGTTTTTTCCTTAAACAACTCAACGCGGCCTTGACAGATAGAACGAAACGAATCGGTCAAGCCATCCAAGTTCTGCATGAACTTGGTCATTCACTGGGCATCATTGGCGCCAGTAGTCCAGGTGTTGATAATGCTAGCAGTCGAAATGGTAATCCACCGGATTACCCCTGGTTTGATTATGTCAGTGTGATGAACTATGATTATTTCCGTCAGCGATACTTTGATTACTCCGATGGAAGTCATGGGGAACATGACACCGATGACTGGGCAAATATAGATCTTACGTTTTTCCAAATACCATCTGAATATATCGAAGGTGTGGGAGCAATGTACTAAAAAAAAGCAAATCGGTTTCTATTTTGCTTTTTTTATTCTTTTATCCATCGCAACTACTGCGGCATCATTGATTGTACATTTAGGTTATCTCTTAATCAGTTTACTGCTGACAGGCTTGTGTACGACTGGTCTGTGTATATGGAGAACAAAAGAAATAAAAAGAAGAAGGCCAATACGAAGGAACCCATATATGTGATATTCTCCCATCCTCAAGGAGATATTGACGAGTATTATAGGAGAGAATAAGATCATTGACTCGTATAGCTCAGCAAAGAAAATCATATCAGAGGATGATTTATCTTTTTCTTGTTTTACTCATTATGACCGTTTTTTCAGCGTTGTATATCAATCGGACTCTTCATTGTGATGAAGCGGTCTTTCTTTATATCAGTGAATCGGTTTCAGAAGGTAATTTGTTATACCGGGATGTTGCTGATATTAAATTACCTGGTATCTTTTATCTTGGTGCAGGTATCTTTCGGTTGTTTGGAGAATCATTTATCGCTGCCCGAATCGTTACCTATCTTTTCCATCTTGGTTCAGCATATCTTATCTATCACATAGGAAAACAATTCAAAAACACTCAGGTAGGCATGATTTCTTCAATCTTATTTCTGCTTGGCATGTTTATTCCCCAATACAATGGCTTTAACTTTATCACAGAATGTTTTGCTGTCTTTTTTATGCTTCTTTCCATCTTTTTTTATTTTAATAAAAAACGTTATTTCCTCTCAGGTATCGCTTTGGGTCTTGGCATTCTTTTCAAACAGACATCATTTCTATTATTTGGTGCCTACTTTCTTCATTCGGCTCTCAAGATCAGATACCCAGAGAAAAGAACCAAGCTTTTTTTCAAGACCAGTTTTCTCAGACTACTCATGATTTTTATTGGATCTGTTATTCCATTCACCGTCACATTGCTATTCTTTTTCCTCAATGGTGCTGCAGCAGAGATGTTATATTATACCGTCTTTTTTGCTGGTGAATATACATTGCCCTCCTTTCCTATTTTTATCCTGCTTGCAATCGCAGCGTTTCTTCCGATTTATCTATTTTCCGTTGGCTCATTCCTGGATTATCTTCTTGTCTATAAATCAGGCAAGAAAACAGCATCTGGTCAACAATTCTCTCTTCTTCTTTTTTTCTTGTTTCTCATCCCAGTCCTTTATATCGCGCCAGATCATCGTACTATATTTCTCATCCCAGGAGCCGTTCTGTCAGGATCGCTTTTTCTCTCTGATCTGATCAATGATTTCAATCGATCCAGGCTAACAAAACTAAAAGTTTTCGCTCTTTTGAGTTTATTGCTTAGCACAGGCATTGCTATTGGCACAAATGTGTATTATTTTGATTATAAAGATACCTCAAGACCAAGTCTTTCTGAGCAGATGGACCAGGCGGAATCAATCGAACAATCCGTTAATACGAGTACTATTTTTATCTTTCCTCTCTGCCAATCTGCCTATTTCTTCTCTGATCTTTCCCCTGGTGTGAGACATCTAGGAAGTTATGTTTCCATGAAGGTTACCCAGGAAACAATCATGGATCTTGAAGAAAATAATATCACATTTATTGCCATCACCACTCAATTTGCAGAAAAAATGGAAAATAATATATCACTTTCGTATGAACCAGTTACCAGAACATTTCTCTATGAATACATCATTGACAATTATGAAAAAATTAGTGAATCGACATATTTTGTTATCTATAAAAAAAGCTAATGTGATCCCAATTAGGTTTGATTAATTCCCAAAATTATACAACACAGATCATGGCCCATTTTGCGGTACATAAACGCATGATTCATCATCAGTGATACCTATGAAGTTATCTTTGATCATCCCGGCATATAATGAAGAGAAACGAATTGAATCAACTCTTCAAAGGTATAATAACTATTTTCAGGATCATTTTGATCACTATGAACTAATTGTGGTTTGCGATGGCTGCACAGATAACACACCTGATATTGTACGCATATATGCTAAGCGTTATGAACAGATTCGATTGCTAGAATATGACCGAAAGCTTGGTAAAGGAGGAGGTTTGATCAAGGGATTTCAACATGCCGATGGTGACATCATTGGATTTACGGATGCAGATGGTGCAACCACACCTGATCAATTCAGAACGCTCATCGAAGCTCTTTCATCTAATGCTGATGTTGCCATTGGATCTAGAAAGATGGAGCAATCAGAAATCATCATTCATCAATCCTTAGGACGGGAACTGGTCAGTAAAGCATTTAATATCTTGATCAGAATAATGTTTGGATTGCAGGTTACTGATAGCCAATGTGGTGCGAAAGTTTTTAAAAGATATTCGTTACATTCAATTCTTCCTCATCTCGTCACCCGCGGATTTGAAATCGATGTGGAACTACTATACAGAGCTAAAAAACAGGGATATACCATCACTGAGGTCCCTATAAAATGGGAACATAAGGAAGATACGGTATTCAGCTTTTCATTCATCCCAGAAATGTTTATTGGATTATTGAAAATTAGGTTTATCCCTGCGCATTAAGCATCAGAGATGAATGCACTGTTGCAAATGATTATATGGTCTTTTCATATATGCACTAGAAAGGGATTGAGTTCATGAGCCTCACTGCATCTCTCAAACAAATACGTACAAAATGGGATTTTATCATAAGTGATTATCGAGGTGAATATGGTTTATTACTCTTGATTCTGTTTTGTTTTGCTTTCCTGTATTCAACTATCCTTACTTTTCGGTACACCGGAGCAGATTTCTTTGCCCAGATCGCTGGAAATACTAACCTCAACGAGGCTCTTACCACTCCATTATCAAAGGAATTTCTTGGTGATAGCTGGTACAGACCAGTGGATACCATAACCCTTACGCTGAATTATCAGCTTGGTGGTTTACATCCATTTATCTATCAAGCCACAAATCTCATCATCTTCTTAGCAACAGTACTTATCGTTTATTTCTTCGTTAAAACCATATTTCAATCCAAGAAACTGGCCTTTCTCAGCAGTATCATCTTTGGATTATACCCATTGAACATGTATGTTGTTCCCACTGTGACCCAACGAGCTGAAATGCTTATCGCTTTGTTTTTCATGATCACGATCATCACTCTTCACCAATTTTTAAAAACAGAAAACAAGATCTGGTACATCCTCTCTGTTTGTTCTGCTTTTCTGGTTGTTACTTCAAAGGAAATCGGATTTATTATGATGCCAGTGCTTGTTTTCATATACATAGTTATTAATCAGAAACATGAATCTTCATCCATCCGAAACATCATCCGTCTCATGATTCCTTTTTTTATGACAATCCTTGTATATTTCTCCTTGATTGCGCTCTTTCTTGGTGAATACTCAGCACGAGGATTACAGACAGGTAGCCAAGGATTAATTAACCTTCTTACAGATCGATTCATCGCATTATCCATCTTTTTAAAAAGTATTGTATATCCAGTTGATCCATTCGATTTAGATTTTACTTATGTTACTCTGTTTTCTGGTGCTCAGATACCCTGGGGATATGTCATCGCCATTATTGTAGGTTTTTTGCTTTTTATCTGGTTTGTCTATTACCTCTTTCAAAAAAAGATATCCATCAAATCACTTTTTTCCCTTTCTTTTATCAATAAACAATTTCATCATTATGATTTTCTCATTCTTTGGATTCTGATCTATGTTCTTTTTTTCATTAGCTATGGAAGATATGCAATTTACTATAGTTATTTTCTTATTGCACCACTTTCAATTCTCATTGCCTTAGTTTTATTAAAAAAGAAATCACGAATCATCGATAAAATCAGTAAATTGGGTGTGTTGTTTTTCGTTATTTTCTCAATAGCTCTCTCACCGGTGTTTACCAGTTATCAGAATTATGAAGAAAGCTCCGCGGTAAAAAAAGCATTCGTGCCAGAGGTCATTTCATCTTTTCAACAGATTCCACAAGATGCAACCATCTACGTCATTCCTGCGTTCGGTGGTTCGAAAGGTCCTGGATACTCAACTGGTATTCCCCCGTATTCGCTTCATGCCTTGCTCACCTTATCCTATCCTAATAATAACTGGACGTTCTATCAGATTAATCAAGTTGTCATTGATGATGCTCAAAAACCGTTTTCATCAAGGTATATGATAACTGAAAATCAAGATAATCTAACAATTGATTTATCAGCAACCAATATGCTTTTTTATCAATACCCGGAACAATCACATACCCTTCCTGTTAGAGAAAACGTATCCTTATCTGGTGGTTTTTTCCCAATGGATGGTAAAACAACACAACGGGTTACAATTACCAATAGATCCCTGGCAACCTATATGTTACTTACATCCATTGAAAATAATACCGTTCATATCGATTTAACTCCAGTATTTCACAGCTGATAAAGGTTTTTTTCTTTGATTTTTTCATCAATTAACTTACCAAAAAAATAAAGGATTAATCATATTGTAATGATATACAATTATCGTTGATTTTATGTTAACTGATAATATCGATGATTCTTTGGCTGCTTTTTCCATCACCAAATGGATTTTCCCAGCTACGTTTTACATCAAGCATCTTATCTACTGTTGATAGAATGGAATTCGGATTTGTTCCTGCAAGCATATTTGATTTAACCTGAATGGTCTCTGGTCTCTCCGTGTTCATCCTAAGTGTGACACAAGGAACTCTGAGAATACAACTTTCTTCCTGAATTCCGCCTGAATCCGTTAATATCAGACGGGCATTTGATTCCAATGCTAAGAAATCGAGGTAGTTTACTGGATCGATAAATTCAACATGAGTCGGTTTTCTTAAATTGAACTCATGTATTCTCTTATTAGTTCTGGGATGGATCGGATAAATTACCTTCATATTATACTGATCACTAATTTGATCCAAAGCACATAGAATATTATTGAGAGTTTTCTTATCATCAACGTTTTCCTGTCGATGAGCCGTTACCAGAAAAAATCGCCCATTTTCAACACCCAGTTTTTCAAGAATTCTACTTTTCTTCAAACTTATTTGTTTATTTCTCTGAACGGCGTCAACAATAGTGTTTCCAGTCACAAAAATATTTTCATCTCTAATATTCTCATTTAATGCAATTTCTTTAGAAATCTGCGTAGGACAAAAAAGAAAATCAGAAACATGATCAGCTACAATCCGATTCAGTTCCTCAGGCATGGTTCTATCATAACTTCGCAACCCTGCTTCTACATGTCCGACCTTGATACCAATTTTTGCTGCTGATAGCGCTCCTGCCAACACCGTGTTTGTATCACCCTGAACTAAGGCTACATCTGGTTTTTCCTTTAGTAAAACAGTCTCGATAGCCTCTAACATCATCCCAGTTTGTTTCCCATGTGAACTCGATCCAATATCCAAGTTGTAGTGCGGTTCCGGTAGCTCCAAATTCTCAAAAAAAACCTTATCCATATTATATGAATAATGTTGCCCTGTATGAATTATGAAATAATTACGATTCAGTTCTTCACATAACGATATAATCACTGACATTTTAATTATTTCAGGACGGGTACCAAGTATTATTCCTATTTTGTTCATTGATGCTGTAACCTCCACCAGAAGATCTTTGCTACCAACTGTAATTGTGCTATTATTTCCTTTACATTATTGATTTTTGATTCACCATATTCCCTCACGGTTAGATTGGCAGGTATCTCTGCCACGCTACAACCGTTAAATAATAGTTTGGCTAGTATTTCAGCGTTTATGCTGAATCCTCCCCGTGGTGAAGGTTTGGGATGTAACTGGATCTTCTTGAGTTCAGCTGTTCGATATAATCTAAAAATAGGAGTGACCGCAGTAATTTTCTCACCTAAAACAATATTATATAAAAACCGACCTCCCTTGCTCAACCAGATTCGATGGACAGGAATATCACTTGAATACCCTTCAGCAAGATCCGGACTGCCTATGACCACATCAACATCTCCTTTTTTATAACGGTTGATGAGATTCTGTATTTGATTCGGATGAAACGTAAAATCAGCATCAAGAGTAATAGTCATCTCACCAGCCACTGCATCAATACCTGTTTTTATAGATGAAGCAAGCCCCTTATTCTGCTGATGTTGAAGAATAACTATTGCCGGATACTTCTGTTGCATGGTTAGTAATCTTTGGTATGTTTCATCCGTGCTTCCGTCATCTACTGCGATGATTTCATAGTCAAGTTGTAATTGATCTAATTCATTGATGAGAATCTCAGGAATCCGATCTACATTCTTTTCTTCATTGAAACAAGGCAATATCACACTCAGATCTCTCATAACATTCACCTTTGGATTTGTTATTGCATGATAAATATTGCCCCAGTGATAATGAATAAAATTCCGATGATCTTTGCAATGTTGATGTTTTCTCCAAGATATTTTCTTGCCAAAATCACGGTCCAAATATAGCTTGTAGCAATTAATGGATACAGAACACTGAGTTCTCCACCTTTTAATGCAATCACAAACATCACTGTTGCGATACCATAAAGCACAACTCCCAACATCAGAAACGTATTGGTGATAAGTTGTTTGATTTTAAATACCAGCTTATCCGATCCAATTTTAAAACAGAGCTGACCAAATGCTCCTAAAACCGCTGCTGAAATAACAATTACGATAGCCCACGGTTCCGTCATTTTTCTCGCCCCCATCCAATAATTGAAACCCCACCAAGAATCAATAAAACACCAATCCATTTACCAAGGGTCATACTATCAGTTGGAAAAATATATGAAGAGGCAAGACTCACCCAAATATAACTCGTTGCTATCATAGGATACAAAACACTTAATTCTCCACCTTTAAATGCCAATATTAAAAATATTAATCCAATCCCATAACTTACAAGACCCGCAATTAACGGTGGATTGAACAACGCTGAAGCAAGCATCTCAGCAGAAAGGTTAAATACAATCTGTTCCACACCAAATTTATATAAAATTTGACCAGATGATATAAAAACGGTACAAGGAATCATTAACAGAATTGCCCACCATTTTGTTTTCATTATATATCTTAACTCCGCTTTCAAGTAGAACTAACAGGATATATTTATTCATTTTCGTTTAAATATTACAAAAAAGTAATGGAGATATACATAAGAGAAAAACAATAAAGAGTATAAAAACGATAATCTTATACCACAATTAAGAACAGAAAAAATCCGTATTAACTGATGATCTATGGCCTATCGAAAGAAAAAAACAATTAACTGGTTCAAACTGATTCGAACCAATCAGATCCTTGATTCCTTGGTGTTTTATAGCACCAGAAAAAAATGGGTTCTCGAAACCATTCGGTTTAAATATTATCTTCTCAAAAAAAAGAAACAGCACATTTCAAAGATTACTCCTCTCATCATCGGCGGTTGTCCACGTAGTGGTACCACTTTACTTCGTTCCCTTCTTGGTATGCATCCTTTTATTCAATCTCCACAACAAGAATATAACATCCTCATTTTTAATGATGATAAAGAGTTCATTCAGGATGTCTTTGATTTTACCGATAATGACCTTTCATTATTTTCATCGATTTCTGATCACATCCGCTTTTCAGAAAAAATCATTGAACAGTACAGAGAAAAATCAAAGGCAACCTATATTGCCGTAAAACATCCTCATCATATAGCGATTATTGATGATATTTTTCATTATTTCCCTCAAGCAAAATTTCTTCATATCATTAGAGATGGAAGAGATGTTAGCTGTTCATTACGAACACATCCAAAACGAATAATGAAGGATGGAAAAATAATTCCCGTCAACACCCGGAACCCTTTCCGATGGTGTGTCCATCGATGGATCTCAAGTATCAATCAAGGAAAGCAATGGCGAGATTCATCAAATTATATTGAGGTAACCTATGAGGATTTAGTTTTCCATCCATTACAAACCATGGAAACAATCTTTGATTTTATTGGTATTGAACCTATTGCGGAAAAACAGTTGCTTAATTTTTATAAACATGAACGTGATGATGAACACGTTCAAAACATAGAAGTTGGAACCAAACTCTATCGAAAATCAATTGGTCGGTGGAAACACGACATGAGCCTGAAAGAACAGCAATTATTTAAAAAAATGGCGGGGTCTTATCTCATTGAACTAGGCTATGAAGATGACCTTTATTGGTGAGAAGATCTATTACTATGAATTTTTATTTCACAAATCTATTAAGAAATAATGAAATCTTTGATGAGTTGAGATTTACTTTATCAGCAATTACTGAAACAATTTGAATGTCTTCCCTTTGCAGCCCCTTTATCATAAAAAGTGAAAGTATGATGTATACATAGAAGAGAAGAAGAAAGACTGGGAGTAACAAAAGAGATGGTGGAAAGTATATCTGTATAATATATATCGTTAATACAGATATTCCAATTGAGATAATGGAAGGTAAAACAATATTTCTATGAACTGGGTGAACGCGATGGATACGATACAGATAGAAACATTTTATTGCATTCACCGATACAATAGAAATGGATGAGGCAACCGCTGCTCCTTCTATGCCATACAATGGAATCAACCATACATTCAATCCAATATTGATGATCGCTGTGGCAAGAGAAGCATAGAAAATAATTTTTGATTTCCCCAAAGCAAGTAAATAAGCACCATTTGGTCCAGTTAGATTTTGTAAAATTGCACCAATAGATAAAATCTGAAGGGTAAGAGCAGCAGGTATGAAAGAACTTCCAAAGAATAAACCAAGCAGCGTATCTGGAAAGAGGATAAAGAAAAGAAATAATGGAATGGTAAGAATACATAACCATCGAGTAATCGTAATGAAACTTCGACGCATGTCATCATTTCTTTTTGCTCCATACATTGATGAAACCATCGGTGTGAACATCAAAAGGATGGCACTGAGCGGAGCTGTTAGAAATAAGGATAATGGACGTGCAGCATTATAAAGACCAACGATGGCTGCCGTTTGCAACCCACCAATCATGATGGTATCAGTCCATTGAATTATTCGTTGCAGAAGAGTGGTTCCAACAAGTGGCAATGAGAAAAACATAAGATTTTTCGCCGTCATTAAATGAAAATCAGAAATCCGTGGCAGTCTCACATGTGAAAATATTTTTAGATAGATTAAAAGAAGTAAAAGAGAACCTATTATAGCAAATACATAAGCATAAAAAATCGAGTTCACTGAGAAATTAATAAAAAATGGTGGAATGAGAAACAGGAAGAATAGAAGACTGAGGGCAATTTGTTGGAAAAGGACAAATGGTTTAACATTCTGAAAACCTCGGAAAACAGATAATAAAATAGTTAATACATTAAAAAAAGGTAAAGCGATTGAAAAAATCCTTAACGCGATTGACAACTGCGGAGTCTGGAAAACATAAAGTGCAATACTGTCAGATAAAAAGTATAGACATCCTGATGCAATAATGCTTATTATAAATGTTATACTTAATGATGAACTGATCAGTCGAATTATTTGTTCATGGTTTTTTCTTCCTTTTTGAAATGCTATATTTCTAGTTACCCCTCGATCCAGTCCGAAGCAACTGATTGCTGCGACAATACTGAAAATTGAAAATGCCAAAGAAAAGATACCAAAATTCGTTTGACCCCAAAAACGAGCGATAATGATATTACTTCCCAAAAATAGTAATGAATATGCAATAAAACCAAAAAACACAATTCCAGAGCCTTTTACAATTTGAGAAAGCAATGTAATAAATGTCTTATTTTTGGTCGATTCAGTCAAAATATCTCACTTCCGTTCGCATGAGCAATACATTTTTTAATCTTGCTATTCAAGCCTTCTTTTTATTAGAGTTACTGACCATTTTTCCTTTATTTATGGATGAGATCATTGATTTGATTTCTGAAAAGAATTCAAATAATATTTTCATCACCTGGTTTTTCTTTGATTGAGGAATTTATGGATTCTTTTTGCTGCATTTTCGGCACCATTTGGAGGGGGAAGAATTTCAGAAAGCTTCTTTGCTGATTGATTATAGGTATCATAATTTGAAAACAGATAATGAAGTGTGGAAAGGAAACGTTTTTTATCAAAAAACCTTTTTGATAACATACATCCAGCACCAAACCCAACAATTTTTTCAAGATGAAGGTGCTGTTCGAACTGCATAGGAATACCAATCATTGGTTTACCTGCATAAGCGGCAGTATAGACTGTTCCTTGGCCTCCATGTATAATCGATACATCTGCCTGTCGATGAAGATCTGCAAGAGATGGAATAAATTTTTTAAGCAGTATATGATCAGAAAGAGATGGTAAATTATTCTCATCAAGAATGTGGCCATAAAGAGCAATAATCTGATATGGCGTTTCGTTTAATGCTTTTAATAATTTGGTGAACAGCGATCTATTGCCACTACTCCCCATGGTTAAAACGATTTTTTTTCTATCAGTATCAAAATGAGACCTAATATCTTGAGTAATCATTGTTTTCTCTTGATTCGGAAAAATCTCACTGAAAAGCTCCTCAAGTAAGATAATGCCGACATAGGCATCCTTTGGAAATAATTGTTGATGAGGGAAAATATTAATGAACTCAGGAAAATTCGTAACCAATGTATAATCACCATGGATGAGATTAAACATATTGGAAAAAGGGGGAAGTCCATGTTCACGTGCAATAGAATTGAATGGTTTTCGAATGTGTTTTCCCCATTTATAAAAGAAAAAATTAAAGATGGGTACCTTGATTCTCTGTGGAATCAGACGTGTTAAATTTGTTTCATAGTTATCAGGAATGGAATAATGAAATCTCCCAGGTCCAGGACTAACATCGATATGAAATATTTTTGCGATTTTAGAAGAAAGCGTACAGGGAAAATTTACAAAAGAAACCACTGTTTGAATTGAAGAGTTGATAAAAGCTTCTGCTTCGTGATGAATAAACTCTCTTAAGCTATCTATATGATAGGGAATTCCTGATTTTTCCTTTCGGTTTGTCTGAATGATATTATTGATTATATCGTCAGTATACGTTGGTTTAATTGTGATGAGATCAAAACCGAATTGTTCTATGAGATACTCATAGGTGCCACCATGACTAAAAAAGATAGGATGAATACCTCGTTTTCGCAATTCCTTGCCAACTAAAATAGATCTTCCTACTTCTGCAAGGTTATAGGATAGTGGAAATAATCCAACATCAGGTCCTGCTGTATCTGCCATCTGATAATCCTCAATGATATCTTTGATTTAATTAAACAATTCACAATTTCTGAAATTGTTTCAACCTTTTAATCTTAGTTATTATTGCAAAAGTTCACTATGAACCCATCATAAAAAAGAACCAAAAATAGTATAATAGTTCATCTATTTGATGGTAAGACCAAAAATACATGGTATTCTTTGGAGATGATGATGCTGAAAAAAGGTGCTATCAATAAACAAAATGATAGAGTTCATATTGGTATTCTAGAGGTTAGAAGACATCCTGCTGTCCTCCATTCATTTTGTAGCATTTGTAACACAATGAATACAAGGGTAACTGTTTTTACCATACCACGTATTTTCAACCGGTTACAAACATTGATGAAAGATCCCAGTCAATTTCATTTTATCGTAAAAAAGAAGAATCAAAGGCTACTTTCATTTTTACGTCAGATCAAAAAGTACAGTGAACAACATCTTGATTTATTGTTTGTCAACACCATACATGAAACCTGGTATGATCTCTTTCATTTTTCAAAATTTAACCCAGATGTTTTAAAAATTCTTACTATTCATCACGTCAATGCCTGGTTGGACCCAACCGATCATCTTAATGAAATGAATAGTCTACAGAAAATAAATGTTCATATGATGAAATCAAGCATGCAAACTATTCTCTCCTATTACGATGGTTTAAATGTGATATATTCTCCCTTGAAACACTATGTTGAGGATACCCTCAAATATCAAGGACCAGTGTTTGTAATTCCATCAGCAGTCTCTGAACAAGATGATGGTAAACCACGAAATCAAAAAACAAAACAAAAACTTGTTATTACCATACCCGGACTCATTCAAGCACATCGAAAGAATTTTACCCAAGCACGATCAGTGTTTAATTCATTACCAAGAACATATTTAAAAAATATTGAATTAATACTGCTTGGAGCAGCATTTGATAAAACTGGAAAAACCATTATAAAAACTTTTAAATCCCTGCGAGAAAAGGGTCTTACGGTTAAAACCTTTGACCATTTTATCGATGATGACACCTTCTATCACTACATAAGACAAAGCGATATACTTTTTCTTCCAATAAAGATACACACGAAAGCAGATAACGGTGTTAATGAGATTTATGGAAAAACCGTTGGAAGCGGTGTTGTCTACGATGCCATTAAATATGCAAAACCTGTCATTATCCCGGCTCAGTTTCAAATGATATCATCATTTAAGGATGCAACAATGAGCTACCAATCAGAAGAAAAACTACGGAATCTATTAATGAGTTGCATAGATAATCCAGAAATATTGAACAAGAAAAAACAACAGGCCATCATAGCATCAAATCATTTTTCATTGCAGCACTATCAAGAGTATTTCAACAACTCAATTCTTCATTGGCTTGAAAATAACAAACAATATTGAACATGTTCTAATCCGTTGAGTTTATTGTGAAAAAAGATTCTTATGTAATGATTTAATTTTTTCTTTCTCTGCAGTCGTTAGCAATTGATTTGATTTTGAACTCATCCATTCTTTATCTTTAAGATTAGGTGTTGTTTTAAATATTTGATTTTTTGTCTTTCCATCAATAAACGCTGGAGGGGAAAACCCAAGTGAAGCAAAAACCGTTGGAAGCACATCAAAAACAGATAAACCATCAATCACAATGTTACTCTTGATATTTGCTCCATATCCAAAAAAGATACCATGCTGTGCATGATCACCAGATCTTCCCGATGTATCAGTGTCAAATAGCACTGGAAAAAGCTTTTTATTTTTTATCGATCTTCTCACATTTTTTTCTGGGAATCTAAGACTTTCACTTGCGGTGTAATGAGGTGCGAGATCTAACACTAAATCCAACGAATCTACTGCATCTGACCCATAAATATCAGCTCCCCGGTACACATGATGAACAAAATGTTTTTTGGTTTCAGGGTCTTGTAATGAATGAAATAACTTAATTATGTCATCTCGAAGAGGTTCATATTCATTATCATCGACAATGCCTTCATTGTATCGTTTCTTTTGATTAATCTGAATACCTCTGCCTTCAGCAGTGGAAAAAGCTCTTGTTTCTGAAAAATCAAAGATATTATCTTTTGCTGCAGAAGAAAAAAGCATTTTTTTTATGGTCTGCGAATGTTTAATGAAATTCGCTGGAATCAATTTCAGTAAATACCTACCTACCTTCGTATAAATGGTCCACCAAAGTTGAGATAAACGATGTGTTGGGATATGTGTCGGCTTCAAATAACCAGCTTTAAATAACACATTATCCGGGTGAAGAATTTTGTTGATACGTTCAAATCCATGATCTGAAACAATAAAAAAAGTTGCATCTGGGTTACTATCAATAAGCTGTTTTATCAACTCATCAACTTTTTGATACACCATTCGAACATATTCTAATTGATCAAAAAGAAAATGTTGTGCAGTATCCGTTGCCCTGAACACAACCATGGTGAAATCCCACTCTGTTTCTCTCATAAGTGAAGTAGTCACTTGTGCTCGTGATTCAAGTTGATTGATTAATATAGAAACAAGTTTCATAGGATTTGTCTTGGCAAGTCTTGACCGGGAGAAATCTTCCAACCAAATGGATTCTAATGGATACTCGCCTAAATCCTGCTTATTCAAACGATGCTTTAAGCTTGAAGGAAAGGTGAAACGAGAATCTGGCGAAGGGGTCAGCAATCCGGTTACCATATTGCCCTTAATACGCTCCGGTGGATAACTTCCTGGAACATTCACAATGATGCTGGTATGATTAATTGATGTAAGATAATTCCAGAATGCTGGAACCTTTCGGTTTCGTGATGAAATCAAATGAGGATTGACATCAGTTAACGTTTCAAAACCATAAATGCCATGTTTACCAGGGTTACAACCAGTCACAATTGAGGACCAAGCTGGTGCACTGAATGGCGGAATAGTAGACCGTAATTTACCCCACACTCCTTGAGAACGAAGCATTTGAAATGTTGGTAGTTGCCCAGCATCCATCCATTGTTTCATGAGTTGAGGAGTGGCACCATCAACACCTATAACGACAACTTTCGGTGACATGATTAGCAACCTGGTTTATATTTTTTGAAAGAACCCAACATGTATTAAACTAAATAATTTTTTCCACTGAATTCTTTTGAAACGTCCATGGTAACATACTAAATGCAGAAGACCTATATAGAGAGAAATAGTACCCTCAATATAGAACAAGCCATTGAAAAACAAAGCTTTCATAAAGGTGTCATTATGAGTCAACAGCTATCAAAAGATAAGCCGCTTCTTTCTCATATTTCATCTGTACCAATTCAACCTCTTTTTATTATGGGCGTTCAACGCTCGGGAACAAGTATCCTTTACAAACTACTTCAAAAAACTGGTTTTTTCACGGTTACAACCGCCTATCATATTATCTGTTTTGATGAATTATTGTTCAATTATTTCCATGATCGGGAAAGTGAAGTTAAACAAAACCTATCAAAACAATTACTTAAAAATGAACAAACACATCGAGGAATTGATGAACTCTCCATTGATGTTGATTTTCCCGAGGAATACGGATTTCTACTCTCCCGTAAAAGTGGATTGCAACGATTACATTCAACTAATATCTCCATCTTTCACCATCTTTGTCAAAAAGTATGCTTTCTAGCGAATAATAAAAAACCAATTCTTTTGAAAAATCCATTTGATTTCACTCAGTTTTTGTATATCAAAGAACAATTCCCTGATGCAAAATTCATATTCATTCATCGTCATCCACTCTATACCTTGAGTTCTCAGCTCAATGCAATGTATACTCTCTTTCAAAAGAAAAGTAAATACATGGCCCTACTTTCTCCATGGTACCATAAAACCTATCATCATCCGATTCTTCGAAGATATTATCAACTGGCGAGTTCACCACGTAATCCGCTCAGAGTCCACCATCTGATAAAGAACTTATCAATGGTTACTTCTACCTTCATTCAAGATATTAATCGGCTTACGAATCATATTGATTACATTTCCATACGATATGAGGATCTCTGTGATAATCCGCAACAAACAATGAAAGATGTTCTTCATTTTCTAGGGTTTTCCATAAATGATTCCCTCGATTTTTCAACTGACATCAAACCACGAAACAGACCAATACGAAAACAAATTAAAAAACACAAAGAAAAAATAAAAAATCTTTTAGATTAATGTTTCTAATTTTCTTTTTTACATTG
>CAZQMI010000003.1:0-48468 GCA_964594475.1 uncultured Thermoplasmatales archaeon | reverse complement strand
CGGATATGGGTATTGCTTGTATTGATGAGATTGATAAGATGGATGCGCAGGATAGAAGTAGCTTGCATCAGGCGATGGAGCAGCAGGAGATATCAGTTGCCAAGGCTGGGATTAATGCGACCTTGAAGTCGCGGTGTGCTGTGCTTGCTGCGGCTAATCCTAAGCTGGGTCGGTTTGATGATTTTATTCCTATTCCGGAGCAGATCAATATGCCACCGGCTCTGTTGTCCCGGTTTGATCTGATTTTTTCCATTCAGGATAAGCCTAGTGGTGATCGGGATACGCAATTGGCCACTCATATTTTGAATACTCATAAAGCTGGTGAAGTAGGTGAGAATCTGTTGAAATCAAAGCAATCCGTTCATTCTAAGGAGGATCAAGAACGTTTGTTTGAACCTATCATTCCTATTCTTTCGCCTGAGTTTTTACGTAAATATGTTGCTTATGCCAAGCGGCATGTGTATCCGGTGATGCATGATGAGGCTATGGATTTGATTCGGAATTACTATGTGAACCTGCGCAGTCAATCTAAGGACTCGGTTCCTTTTACTCCTCGGCAGTTGGAAGCTTTTGTGCGACTTGCTGAGGCTAGTGCCCGTGTGCGGTTGAGCGAGGAGGTAACGGTTGCTGATGCGAAGAGAGCGATTAATATCATTGATCAGTATTTACGTCGAGTGGGTATGGACCGGGAGACCGGTAAATTTGATATTGATATCATTGCCACTGGTATCAGTCATTCTCAGCATGAGCGGATGCGTTCGATTATTGATATCATTAAGACCATTAGTGATGAATCAAATGATGATTGGGCACCAAGAAATGAGATCTTGATCGAAGCTGAAGCCAGTGGTATGGATGCTACTAAGGTCGGTGAGATCCTTGATAAGATGAAACGCAATGGTCAGATCTATGAACCGGAGCATGGCAAGTATCGGGTCACTGAGTATTAAAAAAAGAATGTTTTTAGAGCTTGGGAGACGATAGTTTCCCTATTGCTTTTTTTGCTTGTGTTCGATGATTTTCCCCGATTTCATCTACGACGTAATCAAGAAAGGTGTTTTTGATATCGTTCCAGTTCAGGGTGGTGACGCCGAAATCGAATTTTTTGTTCCCATGTGATGCTTTGTATACACTGGGGCTGATTTGTTTGGTGTCACTGTTGTCCATGTGCAGATGATACTGTGGTTTGAGTGCTTTTTTTTCTAGGAGGTAGACTTCGAATTTTCGGTTGAAATATTTATAACTGCTATCTCGGTCATGGTATCGATATTCAAGTTCGTAGTGTTTATTGATCGGTATTTTTCCTCTATCCATCATGCATCCCTACTAGTACGATGGAGAATAGCATGCATTATTATAAATCTTTTTAATTCTTCAAAACAGATTATATTGTTTAGCATATAGTTGATTGAATTAAGAAAAAAAGGATTTGAGGATATGGTGTTCCTCAATTGGTTTATTCCAGGTAATAATTAGCGGGGTAGGGTTCTGGTTTCAAGCCTTTTCGTTCCCGGATCTGAGTAACGATATCATCCTGCAGATGTTTTGGCAGGGGTTCAAAACCAATGTTTTCTGTGTTCCACAGCACGCGTCCACCGGTTGCTGATCGAATGGCTGATGCAAACCCGAACATTTCTGCAACAGGTGCCTTTGCATCGATATTAATCATGTCCTTTTCTGTGGTCATATCTCGGACGACGGCTCGTCGTTGATTCAGTTCCCGACTTGCATCTCCCATCAGATCCTGTGGGGTGCTAATAAAGACTTTTTGCATGGGTTCCAGCAGCACGGGACTAGCGATGGTGATCGCCCCATATACAGCGTTTCTCACTGCGGGTATGACCTGTGCTGGACCACGATGGATAGCATCTTCGTGCAGTTTCGCATCCACCAGTCGAACTAGGAGCCCCTGACAGGGCTCAGATGCCGTTGGTCCGCTTTTCATTACTTCTTCAAAGGATTGAATGATGAGTTCATGGATTTCAGAAAGATACTGAATTCCCTTGGTCACATCACAAAGCAGGTTCAGCCCTTGGGCTGCAATAGCTCCTTTGGCGATGTCTTTTGGCATGCCCAGTTCCTGCAGTTGTTTTGCCACATCCTTTTTATATTTTTTTACATTTGAGGGAATTTCATTGTTGTAAAGGGCTTGTACGATTTTTTCATCAAGGGGTTCCACTTCGATGTAGAACCTGTTGTGTTTATTGGGTGATTTTCCTTCGAACTGCTGTGGTGATTTCTTTTCTACTGACTCCCGGTAGACCACGATAGGTTCTGAGGTAATGATGTCCACGCCGTATTCATTTTTGATACGGTATTCAGTGATTTCTAAATGCAGTTCTCCCATTCCGCTCATCAGGTTCTCACCGGTTTCCTGATTGATGTCCACCACGATACTGGGATCGGCTTTGGAAACTGTTCGCAGGACCTCGATTAGTTTCGGCAGATCCTTGGTGTGTTTTGCTTCCACGGCAACAGTGACCACAGGTTCAGATACATGAACGATTCGTTCAAAGGGATCTGCATCCGGATCATCAGTGACCGTACTACCCGCAATGGCATCTTTCACGCCAGTGAGAGCAACCACGTTTCCTGCGGTGACCTCATCCATCCGGATACGATCAGCTCCGACCATGAGATTGACCTGTTGGATACGGTTCATCTTGGGCATACCGGCTACATATACCTGCATTCCTTGTTCGACCTTTCCACTATAGATCCGGCCGACGGCGACTTCTCCTGCATGAGGATCCATGACGATCTTGGTGATCATCAATGCAAGTGGGGCATGTTCATCAGTGTTCATCATCCCTTTTCCCAGTTTGCTTTCTGGATCGCCTCGCCAGATGTTGGGAATACGATATTTCTGTGCAACCTTTGGTGAGGGCAGATGATCAACTACCATATCAAGGATGACTTCATGAATGGGGATCTTTTTTGCTAGTGCCTTTTGATCATCATTGTTCAGATACTCATAAATATCATTAAAACTAAGCCCTGATTTCTGCATGTAAGGTGCAGATATTGCCCAGTTGTAATAGGAACTACCGAAGGCAACGGTACCATCCTCGACCTTAACGTCCCATTTGCCTTTGAATTGTTCTGGGACCATCTTGTTTAAGAGTTGATTGAACTTGGTGATGATTTTGATGAACTGCTGCTGCATTTGTTCAGGGGTCACCTTCAGTTCATTGATCAATCGGTCGACTTTGTTGATGAAAAGAACGGGTCGCACGTTTTCTTTTAACGCCTGTCGAATCACCGTTTCCGTCTGTGGCATGGCGCCTTCAACGGCACAGACTACAACAATTGCACCATCCACTGCTCGCATGGCACGGGTAACGTCTCCACCAAAATCAACGTGACCAGGTGTATCTAACAAGTTGATCAGGTATTCACTTCCTTCGAATTCATGCACCATAGATGCTGATGCGGTATCAATGGTGATGCCTCGAGCGGATTCCTGCTCATCAAAATCTAGTGCCAGCTGCTTACCAGCTAGATCTTCACTCATCATCCCACATCCTGCCAGCAGGTTATCAGAGAGTGTGGTTTTTCCATGATCGATGTGAGCAGCAATACCAATATTACGAATATTGTCAAGCTTGTTCATCAAATGTTTTGCTTTTTTTACATTATCTTCTCGTTTACCCATAGACTATAACCCCAAATAAAGGTGCAAGAAATCTTGCTTTTCTTTTTTTGTGTTTATCGAGCTGATTTTGCCACTCGTTCCAGTTCGTTTTTACGTGAAACCGCAAAGGAGGTCACATCGTTTTTTGATGCTTTGATGATCTCATCAGCGAGACATTCCTCCATTCGTTTCTTGTTTTTATGTGTGGTGTTCACCGCACCAACACAAAGATTCCGCAGGGCGATATCAAGTCGTCGTTGCGGTGCAGTATCCACTGCTTTTGGAACAAGGATCCCTCCAAAGCGAAGCCGTGTTGCTTCTTCTTTTGGAGCAGCATGTTGAATAGCATCAATAAGGACTTGTAATGGATTGGTCTTTGTCCGTTTATCAATAATTTCAAAGACACTTCTCACGATTTTATAGGCTTTGATTTTTTTCCCATTGTATTTTTCCGTGCGCATGATATTGTTGATCAATCGTTCAACTACGGGTATCTTTGATTTGGCAAACATTTTATTGGCAAAGACTGCACCGAGATAGATGTTTTCGGTATCTAGATTAATATAACGGGCAAGTCCCTGATCCTCTACTTTCACTGTATCTGGATCATATTTTGCAAGTATGGGAAAAAAATTAGTGATTCGTTTTTCATCTTTTTTTTCAGCCATGGTTATCGTCTCATTGCTTTCTCAATTTTTCCTCTGACCATTTGATCTAAGGAGATATCATTAACTTTAATGACTTTGAATCGGACACCGGGGATATCACCGTAACTTCGCCCCATGCGACCACCGATTCCCTCTACCATCACTTCATCGTGTTCATCGATAAAGCTAACTGCATTGTCACCTGGTGCAAACGCAGTGATCTGCCGTCCGTTTTTGATCAGTTGTACTTTCACACATTTCCTGATTGCTGAGTTAGGCTGTTTTGCTTCGATTCCTACTTTTTCGATCACGATGCCTCTTGCTTGAGCAGTGCCTTCAAGCGGATCAGCTTTTTCTTTCAGATGAAGCACGCGTTTTTTGTAGTATCGATCGTTCCAACGTTGTTTTTTCCGATCGTTTTTCAGCTTTCTTCCAGCGTTTATTCCTTTGCCCATAGTACAACCTACTTAAGAAGGGTATGGCAGTATACAACTTTTCATATTTAAAGCCTACTCTGGTACGGTTCTGTTACATAATCGGGCAAAAGCAGTGGATGTGTTTGGATCGGAGAGTGAATGTGAATCTGTTCAGGTGTTGATGAGTAAAACAAAGAATAATTATTCCCTTCTTGGTGAGTTTATCTCTGATGTTCAATTCATTATTGATTGTATGAGATTACTTTTTTTCTTTGTTGTAATATCATTACGTCTCTTATTGGTCACAGTGGGATTTTTCTCATAATCCTTTTATAGTAAAAAGGTATATCAATAAATGGATGTTGGATGCGTGGAGAGAAAAAGCTGAAAGATGAGATGAGAGATGACCGATTATCTCGTCGGGGCGAGACCATTTATTATTTAGGGACGCTTTTTTTTGTTGGTGGCATTATTCTTCTTGCGTATGCTTCTGTTTCTGTGATGTTTTTTCAGATCCATTATGAATCTGAAGCTGGATTGATTGCTGATACCGTTATGTTCATGGGAACAGGTCTATTGTGTGTCGCCATGGGTATTAATCTTATGCTGAATCAGTCAAAACGTGGATATCTAGTGTTTGGATTGGGTTCAGTGTTCTCTGTTATTGGTATTTTTTCATTTTATTTGAATTATGAATCGAATTGGTTCTACCCTATCATTAGTTATATCCTCTTAGCCTATTTGCTTGGTTTTTTAATGTTGATGGGCAATGCCTTTGGGCATGTGACTTTGTGGATTCTTCGCAAAAACCTAGATTCATCGGTAACAGATATGAAGGCTGGGAAGAAAACATATATGCATACGGATGAGGAGATTCAACGGGATATTGAAAACGCGATTAAGCAATCGATGAAGCAGGCAGCGGATAATTTACAGTTTGATCTCTCTGTTGAGCCATCATTTAAAGTTTCCAGAAATGCTGCTGCCGAAACGGTGATCCGACGAAAGGACGATATGAATGAAACTGTTGCCTTGCAGCAGACATTGAATCCTGGGTCCAAGGAAAAATGGGGTGCGACTGGTGTTGATAAGGCATCAATGCTTCTGGCAGATACCTTGAATCAGGAGTCCTCGGTTAAACAGGGTTTTTTTGATAAAGTTCATCATTTATTTCATAAAAAATAACCTCTTTTTGCTTTTACTTCTTTTTCTCGAAATGTATTTAAATGTGTTTGTGATAAGAATCAGTGTATTAGGATGGTGATGTGACATAGCAAAAGGTTTAGATATTGGGACAATGAACATCATTTCTGCGGATAGAGATGGTGAAGATATCGTTTTTAGAAGACAACGTAACGCGTTTATGCAGATCGATTCAAGTGATCTGACCAAGAACATGCTTGATACATCAAAAGTGCTGTACATTGAAGATGATGATGGCATTCGATTGCTTGGTGAGGATGCATTTAAGTTTGCAACCATTTTTGAAAAAGAAGCGCGTCGTCCGATGAAACATGGTATCATTAGTCCTGAGGAGAAGGAAGCAATTCCTATTATGCAGTTGATCGTAGAACGAACCCTTGGCGAAAAACATAATCCCAATGAGGTCCTGTATATCTCAACACCGGCTGATCCTATAGATGTGGACATGGATGTGTTGTATCATAAGAAGACCATGGAAGCGTTGACCAAACGGTTGCAGTATGATACTAAGGTAATCGATGAGGGTCTTGCGGTGATTTATTCGGAGCTAGCAGATTATAATTTCACCGGTCTTGGAGTGAGTGTGGGGGCAGGGTTGACGAATGTAACGTTAGCCTATATGGCATCGCCGTTGATGTCATTTAGTATCGGTCGTGGTGGCGATTGGATTGATGAACAAGTATCCAAATCAACGGGTCTAACCAAGGAAAATGTCACGGCGACCAAGGAAAAGGTCTCTTCCCTGAGTAACAAGGTAACCGTTGGTAGTCCTGAAGGAGCGTTGAATATTTATTATGATGCGTTGATTTCTTATGTGATTGAGCATTTGAAAAAGAAACTTGCTCATATTACCCCACCTGATGTAGCGTTTCCAGTGGCGATTGCTGGTGGCAGTTCACTTCCGAAGGGTTTCTTTGAGATGTTTGAACGTAAACTCCGAAATGCAAAGCTTGGCATTGAAGTATCAAATATTTTAAAGGCAAAGGATCCTTTGAACTCGGTTGCCCGTGGTTGTCTTATTGCTGCTCGCACACAGGAAGATGGAGTGAACATGGGAAAACAGCAATCTGCTCAAACCGGTAAGCACAGTAAAAAGAAACAGAAGAAATAATATTGATTGTCGATTGCTTAAATAAGGGATTTTTTCCCTTTTTTTTATTTTATTTTTTGCTTGATTTTTTGAATCCAGTTTTGTTTGCGATGTTGCTCAGGGTTTTTTCCAAGCAGAACACTGGCTTTTGGATAATGAGTAGCAAGATCATCTATCCGTGTTGTTAGCTCCCAGTTCTTCTGTTCCAGGCAGATGTTGTCGATTTCAAGGGTCTTGTTTTCCTGTTTTAATAGTTCGTTTTCCTGCTGAAGCTGTTTGAGTTGATGGTCTAATGAACTGGTCCCAGTTTGAATCGTTTCTTCACCGCTGTTAAGAACTAGATCATTACCTGTTCGATGTTTCTTTCCATCATTTTTTTTCTTGAGAGTGGCACTTTGATGCTCAATAGGTTGTTTTTTCATTGAAGATCCCATCCGATATGAATTGATATGCCCTGATGAGAAATAAATCTTTCTCTGGCGAGATGTGCTCATTTTTTTCAATGGGTAGGTTGATTGGTTGACATATTCTGATTGTGTTTTCGACGATTACCTAAATAGAAAGCAGAACATTTATTAGCAATAAAAAATATTTTAATGTGCATATATTATGGGGGAGGAGGCGACTTGCGTGAAGGCTCGACGTACTTCTCCTTACCATCTTGCTTATTTTATGGTTTTTTCAATGATGTTTTGATGAAACAAAATGTGATTGCTGATTCTTAGTTTTCCTTTCTATTTTAGGATGCATTTGATTGCAGCAGGTCATAGAGATTAAAGGTGTGAATCTTGTTATGATATGCTTCTTTTCCATCTTCAGCAAAACAGATGGAAAATTCACCCGTTGAAGGGGATCCCACCCATTGTCTTCCTGTTTTCGATGAATCTGTTAAGAAAATACGAAACATAAGATCCGTTTTTCCAAGGTAGACATCTCGCAGAAGCTGAAGTGCTTTAACGGTGGTAAGAGTGCCATATTGCTGTTCTATTTCATCGCTGATAGATTTATATTGGACCCAATTAATATATTTATAATCTATTTTGAATAACGTTCGAAGCAGTCCTGGAAGTCCACTGGGATCATATATTTCACGTTCGAGTGCTGCCATGGTGGGATGAATATAGCAGTTACCTCGTCGTACCACATGTTTGATCTCCCAGAATGGTTCGGTTGATTCGGTTTTATCAAACCAGGTGTTGGCAAACGCGTAATTTGCAGATTGTTCAATGGCATAACCCATTGGAATAGCTGCATCGGAAACGATGAAATTCCAACAGCAGGTGCGATTTGAATTCATAATGTTTACTGCTTCTCCGCCATGATCTGCATAATCAAGGACCATTCTCATTCGGAATCCTGCATTGATTCCATGAAAGGTACTATCATCAGCGCGAATGGTGAGTTCACTTACTCCCACTCCTCGTTCGTTAAATCCACCGATGCTGGTGATATCTCCGGCAAACACTGGTGATATCGATGCGTAAGCATTGGATGGATCACGTACCATAACAATCTGGTTTTCATAGGCATATGTTTCCGTGATGGGATCCTGAAGATTGTTCACTCCATCAACACTTCGCATATGCAGAAGCTCCCCAGTTTCCGTTGCATCTCCCCAGAGAGATGCACCCCAGCAGGCAAAAAGATGATTAAACACTCCCATCCAAGTGTTATGCACAGCGACTTCTTCAAAGGTTACATTGAGCGCATCGGCCATCCCTTGCATTTCTTGCTTGTAGACCGTTGGAAGATAATGGTCTTGAATGTTCCACACATTTAACACATCCTCAAATAACCATCCTTTGCGTTCATATAAATCAAAAAACGCTCTCATGTTTTCAAGGACTTCTTCTTTTAATAGTTGCCCGTGTTGATATCCCATTTCATAATGGGTTCCACTGACATAAAGAACGGTGACCCCATCGATTTCCTCGATCCATCCACCTTCTATGGATTGGGCAGTGTCTTCAGCGGTAATGGTAAATGAATATGAACTGCTGAGTAAAATGATTAGTATACTTAAGGTAATGATGTGTTTCTTCATGGTTTTGTCCCCAAATGGTAAAGAGGTATGTAATATTATATAGGATGTTCTTGATTAAAAAGATTACTCCATGTTTTACCGTCAGATCCTTGTTTCATCTCAGAAGGAAGAGGAGAAGTAAAGTCTGGGAAAAACTTCTCACTTCACGGTTGAGATGGGATGGTGATGCACTTCAAAATATAGTACCAGCCCAGACTTTTTCATTACTTCTACATGATTGGATGACTTCTGAGTTTAAGTAGCTTTTTCGCAGGTGAATATGTATGTCATGTGTTTCTTAAAAAAAACATGTGATTTATGGTTTCTTTCTGTTTTTTTTAAGTGGTATGTGGATGTTACGTGATTGTCTTAAAAGAGAAATAAATAGGTACCTTTTTAAAATCGGTCTCTATATCAATGTAATGGGCGAGGACATGGGATCATCACGGAGAAGAATTACCTATACGAAACCAAAACAGCTTCCGCTCTTTGAGGAAGAAGACGATGGACATCTCATTCAATACGAGATGGCTGAGTAAAACGATTTTTTTGGGCAATATCCATTTTTTTGAAAATGAAACCTGCCCAACTTTTTCATTTTTTTTAACAATAACTTCGTATATTGTCTTTGATGCAGAGTTTTTCTGTTTGTAGAATCTGATACTCTGATACCCTTGCAAAAGAGGAGAGAATAACGCTCATTTGTTCAGGGTATTCTACAGAGATATGTCGGCTCGACTGGATGATTGAATTATTGCTTCCCTCATCAAGAAAGAGTCGTAGATGTGAGGCATCTTCCACTCCAAAGTTCTGATAGATTTCATATCCTGAATCACCGGTCCCAGCGCATTCAACTGGGATCCAGCCGTTCAGACCAAGGAATCCACCAACAAACACTTCTACCCAGAGATGACTGATGGCCTGCATGCTTCCATTGATTTCGCTGATAAGGTATCCTTTGATGAACCGAGCAGGGATATCTACCGATCGGAGCAATGAAAGATATAGAAATGAAAGATCATCGCAATCACCGGTTTGTTTCTGCAGGGTGAGAGTGGCTGATTGTACCGATTCATTCTCTGGATGGATTTGATACATGGTATTGGTTTTGAGCCAATGAAACAATGTTTTAGCAATTTCAAGACTGTTATTGGTAGTCATCTCAGAAAGGATTTGTTGACTGATGCTTTGTATTGCGGGATGATCAGGTTGGATCAACCAATGAGTATCGTTTCCCTGGGCCTGACAGTATTTTTGGATTAATGAAGGATACGTACGTTGAATATTATTAATGCTTAGTGCTTCTGTTGCGTTCAGATCGGCAAGAAGGAGGCTTTCTGCGGAGGGTTCTGTGCTTATGCTAAGGGTGATACTTTGTGCATCTATTAGTGTGATGTTCCAGTGTATCATGGTATTTTGTGCAATAGTCTGTGTTTGTGCGAGATCTTCTTGGTGGATTGAGAGATTGAGAATAGAGCCCTTGGCTACTTCAGGGAGATCCTCTTGATAGAGAAGGGTTGCCTTTCCTGTTCCACTGCTGTTTGCCTGATAGCCATAGGTAAGGGTGTATCGAATAGCGGTTGGATGTGACTGAAAAGTTATGCTGTTGTCATCATTGAAGGGATTGGACAACTCTAGACATCCAGAGATAAAGAGAAGACAACATATGATGCTGATACATGCTACGGTGAGATTTTTTTTCATTTATTTCCTTCGAAACAGTCCACGTTTTTTCAAACCACCTTGTGTCTGTGCATGGTTACAGCCTTCTTTCATTGGGCATTTCACACAATCAGGGGTGTCTTCATGACAGACGGTTCTTCCCAGTTTTGCCAGTGATTCTAGGTATTTATACACATTTTCGTTCATTTTCTTGGCTTCTTCAGAGAGAATGGTCATTGCTTCTTCTGTATCATCTGTTGAGACCCATCCTAGTCTGTTTGCTACTCGGCTGACTAGTTTTGCTTTTTCAGTGACCGTTGATTGTGTTTTTTGTGTTGGTGGAGGTGTTGGTTTCTTTTGGACGGGGATTGCTGGTTCTGGTCGTGGTATATTGGGTTGAGGTGAAACCGGTGGTGATGCAGGTGACTGTTTCCCATCTTTTGAAATGCGAACGGATACTCCCCCATGTCTGGTTTCACGAGTTCGAATCTCTGCCATTACTGGCATCTGCAGTGATCCACCACTGATGAGGGCGACTCCGATGGGTAACCGTTGGATCTCTCGATAGGTTTGACTGGTGAGTCCTTCCACGGATTGGATGATTGCCTTTAAATCATTGGGATTAGTGACCTTTAAAATGATGTTGGTGTTACATTGTGAGATGATGTTTTTATCTACTTTTGCGGGTCGTTGACTGACCACGCAGAGCCCCATGCCGAATTTTCGGCCTTCTGAAGCGATGGTTCGAAGAATACCTGATGAAACGGTGTTTCCAAATCCTCGTTCTGGACAGTAGTTATGTGCTTCTTCCACGACGAAGAGAAATGGAGGGATTTTGCCTGCTTTTCGTTCATCGAAAAGTTCCTTTGTTAATCGAGCAACAACCACACTTTGTACATCTGGAGCGACTCCTTTCATGTTGATTAGAGAACATTTTCCTTTTTTCACAAGATCCGTTGGAAAGGTAGCATCTTCTGAGAACACTCCAATGGAGTTAAGTGATTCAAGAGAGGCAATCACGTTCCAGCGAGCGTTGCTTTTACTGCGGCTGACTGCTTCGATGATGTCCTGAAGGGTGTATTGGCTTTTGTATTCCTTTATTTCCTTAATCGCCTGATAAAGCACTCCCTTTTGTGGTCCAGAAAGTTTCGCTGGAAGAAGATCAAGGATTTCCCGGGCACCAAGATTGATACCATTGAGTGTGAGATGATTGATGTTACCTTTTGATCCCAGGGGGCTGAATTCATTGATTTGTTTTTCGTATGAGTTTTTTTTCACTCCGAATCGTTCCATGTTTTTTTGTTCTTTCTTACTTTTATTTGGCATGGTCAGGGAGTGATATTCACCATGGGTGTCAATAATGACCATAGGAATTTTTTTCTTCAGCATCTCTTCAACAAGAACCCCGCAGGCATAGCTTTTTCCCCCACCTGTTTTTGCAAGAACACAAATATGTTTCTGCACCAAGGTATCGATGTTGAGGTAAACGGGAAGATCATGTCCTTTTAATAGTCCAATATAGGCTCCATTTTCCTTTGCAGCACTCAACCCCAGCACTTTTCGGATGAGGTCTTCATCGGCTTTCACAATTTTTGATCCTGCGTTAAAAGGAGTGCGTGGTGATTGCAGTAATCCTCGTTTATCTCGATATCCGATTACATCGGCAAAGGCGGAAACCTTTGTTTTAATGGAGGGTCGTTCTTCTTCGCTCATCAGAGCTGTTGCATCCTCAAATTTTAAATCTGAATGCTGTGTGATATCCATGATTTGGGCGAGCATTTCTCCTTCTTTATGTGGAGCATAAATATAGTCAAATTTTCGAATATTATGATCATTAACGGCAAAATTAAACTCCGTTGATCCTACATTTCCATAGATATATCCAGCTACATCCTCTTTATCTTGCATCCTGATCCCCTTCTTCATACTTGAAGAATCCAGTCCATCGAATGGGGTCTGAGGTTCTTATATTTTTTGTAATTTTTGAGCAACAGATGCAGGTAGATATGCAAGACTTCGGAGGGCTTCGATTTCCATGAAGTGAAGGGTTCCTGGAACCACCAGGCTATGAAGTGGTGGACCAAAATTAAAATCAAGTAATTCACTGACACGCCCTGCCCTGACCATGGGATGATCAGATCCAGCTTGACCTACAACTGCGATAACTGAATCATTTCTGATGAGATCTTGTTTTCGTTGCTCTTCCATTTTGAGTAGCAGTTGTATTGCTTCTGTTGCAGTCATGAAACGATTCCGGTCTGCTTGAATATCAAGGAGAACAAGGGTGTGTAATCCATTTGTTTTGTTTTGTTTGATGACATCATAGGGGCTAAGGGGAAAATAATTTCGCTCTGGATACACTAGAGTTGTAGTGCGACCGAATTTATAGTGCTGCAAACCAAGGAGTCCAGGGACTGCTGAAACGATGCTACTTCCGTGGATAACGGAGGTTTTTATTCCTTGTGATATGGCCTGAATGCGCAGATCAACATGAGTGGTCGCAGTGAGTGAATCTCCTCCGGTTACAAAACAAACCTTTTTCTTCGTTGCCTCATTGAGAATACATGATCCTTCTTCTGTTTTCTCTCTGGTAAGCACTGTTATGGTTTTACCGATCTGTTGTTCTAGATCTTTGATGTGTGAGCCCATAAGAATGGAGGTATAGAATTCAGCATAGATCTGATCAGCTTGCCTCATCACCTGTTTTGCTTTAATGCTCATATCAGTTGCATCAAAAAGCCCCAGACCGATAAAGGTGAGATGACCTATTTGTTTCGAGTTCATCATAGCGTGGATGAAACAAATATTCAAAAACATTTGTTTCTTCAAACACTGATGGAAAGGGCTTATTAACAATATGCTGTTTTAAGGCCTTTGTCATGATACCGATCATGCTTGCAATTCCTGCATTTATCGGAGGGATCCTCCTTCTTTACAAAGGTTCTGATGTGCTGGTTGATGGAACGTCTCGAACCGCTGCTCACCTAGGAGTGCCAGCATTAATAATATCCGTTATCGTGGTTGCCTTTGGCACATCTGCCCCAGAATTTGCTATTTCATTTGGTGCAGCTCTTCAAAATAACGCAGATATCTCCATCGGTAACATTATTGGGTCCTGTGTGGCAAATCTATTGTTAGTCATTGGATTGAGCGCAATTATTAAACCTGTGAAAATTCAGCGAGGGGTGATTCTTCGTGAACTACCTATTATGATGGTGGTAACCGTTGTGTTCTTCTCCTTTGCTCTGCTTGGATTACTTGATGGATTACATGTGTTTGGGGGTGTTTTATTTCTCCTGTTTTTCATCTTGTTTGTCTGGTATTTCATAAAATGCGCAAAAAAGGAACGCATCATCGATGAATCCTTTAAACAAGGCAATCAGATGAAAAACGTAGTGTTCATCATCGCTGGAATCATCGGAGTGGTACTGGGTGCATGGTTGCTCATTGAATCCGCGGTGGCCATTGCATTGTTCTTTGGGATACCTCAGATGGTCATTGCCTTATCCATGGTAGCAATAGGCACCTCCCTACCTGAACTAGTAGTTTCTGCCGTTGCCTCCTATAAAGATGAATCTGATATCGCCGTGGGAAATGTACTGGGATCTAATGTGTTTAATATTTTCCTTGTGATAGGTGCTGCTGCACTCATCATCCCGCTTAATGCACTTGCATCTCTTGATCATTTGATCATTCTTCTTCTGGTGACAACGGTGATGTTTCCTGTGTTACGTTCTGGTCATCGGGTAACTCGATTGGAAGGAGTCTTTCTGCTTGGCTTATATGCTGTGTTCATATGGTATACTTTTTTTGGTTACGCTCTGGTTTAAAAAAATGAAATTATTAATAAGAGCGCAGTGTTTCCCACGTTACCATGGCAGAGGAATCAACACAGAACCGTCAGCATCTTGCTGCGGTGATGATTATGGGACTTTTTTTTGTCATCATTTATGCTTTGGCATTGTTCATTCTTCGACCGTTTGAATCTGCAGGGATTCAACCTGCGTTTGAAGACCCGGATAACCCAGTCAATATCCTTTATATTTTTGTGATCATGTTGGTATTCACCGGGATAGTTTTACTTATTGCTAAGTTTTGGAAGAAAAAACTGATTCAATTCATCATTCTAGGAGCCATAGGTTATACTGCGTTTTATGCCTTTTTTTTACCTGCATTTTCACTTTTACTTCCAGTATCAGTGTGGATTGTGCTGGGTGTATCATTGATTGCAGCGATCTTTCTTGTTGCCATGTTGTACGTCTATCCGGAATGGTATGTCATTGATATCTGTGGGATCATCATAGGGACCAGTGCCATTATCGTCTTTGGGATTTCCCTCGCGATTTGGTTGATTATTGTGTTACTCATTGGATTGGCAGTGTATGATGCCATATCAGTGTATAAAACAAAGCATATGATTGATCTTGCTGATACGGTGATGGATTTGAAGCTCCCTGTTCTTTTAGTGGTTCCAAAGAGATGGCATTATTCCTTGATTAAGGAAACCAAACGATTAAAAAAACAAATCGAGGAAAAAAATCAACGTGAAGCTTTTTTTATGGGACTTGGCGACATTGTCATGCCTGGAATTCTTGTGGTAGCCGTGTATTATAACAATATAAATGCATTACCTGTTGTAGCTGGTACTATTTTAGGGACTTTGGCAGGGTTTTCAGTGTTAATGCAATATGTGTTGAAAGGAAACCCACAAGCAGGTCTTCCCCTGTTATGTGGCGGGGCTATTCTTGGCTATGCAATCTCCAGTCTTTTATTCTTCGGAAATCTAGTTGGATTTGGGTTTTCATTTTAATAATTGGTTTTAAAACCACATTGTTCACACCAGATTTTTCGGTTAACATGATTCAAGGAATGTCGACACCGAGGACAGGATGCTTTTTCGATGAGATGATCGATCCAGATGTCCTTGACCTGAGGAACGGTTTCCTGTTTAATGCGGTCAAGCATGGATCTGAGTTCAGGGGTAGTAGCGAGTGGTTCCAGATTCGAGAGTTGATATCGGGGAGGATTTAGTTCATTGTAATTTTGTTGAACGATTTTGATATTTCCAGTGGAATCCTGTATGGTCTGTTGACCTTCTCTTTTCAGGATAAGGGCAGCAATAATGACCCCGCCAACAAGACCTCCAAGATGAGCAAGATGAGCGGTGTTTGATTGAGTACCTACCAAGACGATGACTGTTTCAATGGCAGCAAATATCAGCACGGCATAGACTACCTTGATCCGACGAAGCACCATGATGAACCCAAGTGGAATGGGCATGACAACTTCATCACGTGGATAGGAAAAGGCAAATGCACCCATGATTCCAAAGATTGCCCCAGATGCGCCTACTAATGGAATGGTTGATCCCAGGTTGAATACGGAATGGGTGAGAGTACCGCATAATCCGGTGAGAAGATAGATAAATAGAAATTTTGACCAGCCGACTCGTTGTTCAAAGGCCATGCCAATGAAGAAAAAAACAAGCATATTTCCAAAAATATGAAGAAAACCACTATGCACAAACATTGAAGTAAACAAGGTATAAAGCTGAGGGATTTGACTCACAGAAAGAAACGCTGGTCGAAATCCAAGGTCAACTACGACCCAGCTTATAGATCCAGATGGTGTTTGAATCATAAATAAAAAAGAGAGCACAAAGACGATGAAATTGGTAATGATCAATGCATAGGTCATCATCCATTTTTTCATATATGCAATAACTAGGCCACCGATCATCACCGCAATTGCGATCATTGATGCAGGATGGATTTGATTGATAATTAGGTCCATCGTCGTTTTCTCCAATCCCTTGCAATTAAAACAAAGGTCATGGAGAATATACTCAATATATAAATAGTGTTGTTATTATGATCATTTTTTGCTGTCTCTTCATACGGTGTATCGGATTGTGCTTGCTCGGTTAGATTCCAATCTGATAAAAACACCTTGGCATAGTATTCAGCAATGTCTGGTTGATGAATAATAATTCCGGTTTCCCGGTTGTTCATCACTGAGTTTTCATTCCAGTTGATACTTGAAATCAGAACAGATTGGTTATCAATAACGACTCCTTTATTGTGAACATTGGTAAAGATAGACCAATTTGAGTAGATGTATTTCACTTCGATCCCATGTGATTCAAGATAGGTTTTGGTTTCATTGCATTTCACTATGGTTGAATCGTAGAACGGATTGTAGTTCATGATCACCTTGACGTGCACTCCTTGTTTTGATTTTTTGATTAATGCTTCAACGAAGGGATTGAGATGATCCTCCCAGTTTTTGTAGATATAGAGCTGTTCAACAAAGATGCTGTGCTCTGCAGAGTTAAGCAATGAGTAGATCAATTCTCTACTATTATCTGGAGAGAGCACTGGTGTTACCACACAGGATTCATTGAATGTTTGAGTGCTAAAAAAGGGTTCATATGACCCATAATATCGATAATTTCTTGTGAAGGTGGTAGGTGGGAGGGTGAGGTTGAGTGATTGAAAACTGATGATGTCGGCTCGATCTGCATTGCAGTCATGGGAAAACACGGTATGAAAATAGGATGCAACTTGTACATCCTGGATGATGATGCCCCATTCTCGATTTCCAAAACTAGGATGTGTTGGAATACCGGTGTGAACCCAGTTGCAGCTTTCGATGATCGTGGTTTTATGGTCAAGGATGATGTATTTTGCATGATCGAAAGTGTATCGAGCATAGATATTCTTCTCTACATCATTTTTGATACAGTATATATCTGCTCCATAGGTGCACAGTCGATGCAGAATCAATTGTTGTTCATGGCTGATTCCTCCGATTGGTGATCCCTCCAAGAACAGAGTCACTGATACATTTCGTTTTAATGCATCGATTAATGCCTGGCAGAGATCGGGATGAGAGATTTCATACATGTTAAGATGAATATGTTCTTCTGCGCCTCTGAGTTCTTCAAGGATGCATTGATAACTGCAATCAGGGGAGACAAAGGTGGTTATTTCACCAGTACAGAAAATATGGTTCACGGGGAATCGTGATTGACCGATTCGGTAGATTCTGGGATGGGTCCAATCTGATGACCTATTGGTATCCACATAGGCTTGAGCGTTTCTTTTTCGAATCAGAATCTCTGATGTTTTTGGGATGGGAATAGGTTCTGCATCCCAAAATAGTACTTGAAGTGAAGTATTTCCATAGTGCACACCGTCAATGGTGTGATTAAAAGGATCTTTTAAGGTGATGGTGTCACCCTTGTTACTAAAATAGATGGTTTTCTCACAGATCATCTGAGGGATACTATTGTTCGAATTGGTTTGATATTCAAAATCTGGCCAATTTCCGGTCTCAAAATGATATGCAGTTGCATTTTGGGTGATAGTATAGGAGCAGTTGGGTTTGATGATGGTATGTTCAGGAAAAATGAGTTGTTGTTGATCTAGCCGGGGTTTGAAAGGTGTGGAAGTAAGATACCAGCCACTGATATCAATGGATTGATTGTTTGGATTATGGATGCAGAAATATTCGTTTGCAATCCCAGAATGAGTGCATGCATATAGTTCTGTGATGAGAATCTTTTTTTCTTTTTTACATGGACTGGTATCAAGAACGGTGATGGAGTATGATCGTTTATTGTTTGATTCATCGAGTTCAGCAATGGTATCAGCTGCGTCAACCACAACCCAGATAGTATGTTCTCCAGGTTCCACATGATGGGTATCCCATAGAAATGATGGATATTTTTGATATTGAGCTATAGTATCATAATATTTTGTGCCAAGAAGGCAGCTTTCATTGATCTCATCAAGATAGAAGGAAACGATGACATCTGTTGCATTTTCATTTCCACTATTTTTGCAATAGGCTTTGATACGAATGGATGCTCCTTCTGATACAATGTTGTTTTCCCGTCGTTGTTCATCATAGCTTTTAATGTTTGGAATGCTGAGATCGGGATCGATGAGTTCACCATAGAGTGTTAACTGATCATAGAGGCCTGGATCCTGTTCTGATGCCGCTTTGATAATGATTTCTGTGGTGCTAAATGATTGTTTTTCAAATGGTGATGGTGTTATCATTACTTTGATTTCAGCTGTTTTTCCTTTAGATAATGTCACTTGTTCTGGGTTGAGATCAACGTTCCATGCATTGGTGACATCTGCAACGTGAAGATGGTAGATATCAGTAAACGTACCGGTGTTATGTATGTGAACCGTGTAGGTTTCTGTTTTTCGTTTATCAAAGAAACAATTACGTTTTACAGCACTGAGGTCAACATCATAATATCCGGATCGTATCGTTTGATTTGATATGGTGTAGATTGATGATTGATGCTGATCGATCACTTTTAAGGTGTAATTTGTTCCTACGGGTGAGGCAAGTTTGACATAGCCAGGGAGGTTAATGTATGATTCATCGATTTCGTTTGTTTCAGTTCGATACATGCCAGTAATTTTTCCTTTCTTATCCTCGATGAGCATGATATTGTTCTCATATGGTGTTTGGTTTTGTATGAATTGGTCAACGATATATCCTCCAGTTGTTGCATTAGCAGTGCTTGTGTCCATATCAAGGAATAAAACGGGTTGAGTAATGGTTTTGCTCTTGTTGTTTATTCGGATTTTCACTTGGATGAATCCGGATCGGTTCTCTTTGATATGATCTTGATATGCTTTGTACTCTTTATTTAATCGAAGATAGAACCAATGTGAAAAATGATGGTGTTGGTTACTCTCTATGATATGAGTATATCGATCTGAGTATTGCCATTTGTTTCCATTCCAGGTCTGACTAGCAGGTTGTGAGCTGTTTTCCCCTGAGATAAATGCTTTCAGATCAAATGATGGCACATATTCGAAATCATGAAATGCTACCTGAATTGCAATGGGAAAGCCAAAGGTTTGGAAATGGTATGGTTTCGCAATAAATTGAGGGTAGAGGTTGATTTCAATGGTTCCCGTTCTGCTTTCATTGTTCTTCTTTCCAGGAGTGGGAATGATTGCTTCATAAAAATCGGTATGGCTATCATTAGTATCTTTTTCAAAGAATCGGGAAAGTGAATATCCCTCGGTAACTGGTTGTTTCGGATCGCCCGGCACCTGATTCTGATCTGTCCCCCATTCAACGGCATCGATGATGTGATCTGTTTTATTTCTCAGGATGAGACAGTCATTGTTATTTCCAAGACCATTGCCGATACTTGCATCATCGACAAAGAGAAGGAGAGTGCGATTTACTTTTATTTGTTTATACAGTTTTGTTCCCTGATCAGTTATGAGAGCGTAGTGTTTTGAGGGGAGAAGAGTACTGCCATTTCCCTGCAGGGTATTTGGTTGGATTGAATCATTGGCATAATTATCAGAGATGGTCCAACCGCTGAGATTGATCGAGGTATTTGTTGGGTTATAAAGCTCGATCCACTCATGATAGTTATCATTTTCAATCGGATTGTACATCACTTCATTAATAAGCACTTTTTCAGCAGATGTGCATTGTTGTAGTAAAATAATGGAAATGAGGAAAATGAAGAGAGCTGCGAATGGCTTGTATGTTTTGCTCGTAAGCCTGATGGATTGTCCCCCAATTTTATAGAGGTAAAAGACATATAGTATTTAAATTTTAATATTGAAATAAATATGTAATGAGATTTGCATACGAAGAATAAGAGATAGATATAAGGGCGGGGAGGGATTTGAACCCCCGTATGAGGATCTGCAGTCCCCCACATAGCCGCTTTGTTACCCGCCCAAAAATGAGGTTATGCGCCCTATACGTATCCTATGAATTCTGATTTATGATTTAATTGTTTTGGTTGCTTAATCTTAAGAATTTGGCTGATTTTATTATCTGTAACGGCTCAATGACGAAAAGCAAGATTAACTTGATATTTAACTATGTAACCAATTATAAAGAATAATAATAGATGTAGATAATAACATTTATATGTAATATAATAATATATTTATTTGATTCTTAACCTTTAATTATACGGGGAGGATTATATGAAAAAACGGGGCAAAATTCAATTCATATTGATTATCATCATGATATTATTCAATACCTGTTTTTTCACTTCCTTTGATTCAATGGCGATGAAAAATCCTAATACTCAAAAATACACGCCATCTGATTTTGAAAATATACAATCATCCCACTATTATTCACAACATGTCAATGTTGAAGATGAAGTCAATAGAATAAATTATACCAATGAACGAAATCAATCAATAATTATAAACAATACCTATGGCACTCATAATGAAAAACCATTTCGTGAAGAGAAATACGAAAAATATAATTCAAAATATTTCAACGTCAGTGAAAATGAATTCATCATAAAATTAAACTTTGATTCATCTTTTTTTAATGAACATGAACCCAAAGAGTTATTCAATCATAACAAATCACTTTTCAATCTGTGTGTAACACATAACGTTACTATTGATGCTAGTCATCATAATAGATATACATACAAAAACAGCAACGAGAAAATATATCGGTTTTACAAAGGTAAAGTTACAAATGGAGCAAATATTTTTGATGTAATCAATGATTTTAATAAGCATCCTGATGTAGAATTTGCAGAACCAAATTTTATTTATAAAAACTGCGTCATTCCAGATGATCCATATTTTAATCAACAATGGGGCCTTAATCAATCAAATGATTGTGATATCAATGCACCAGAAGCATGGGATATTCAACAAGGATCTTCAGATATCGTTATTGCCATTATTGATACAGGAATTGATTATACGCATGAGGATCTTGAGGAAAATATTTGGGTAAATCCAAATGAAATCGCTAACAATGATATTGATGATGATCAAAATGGATTTATTGATGATGTTCATGGCTGGGATTTCATAAACAATGATTCTGATCCATTTGATGATCATTTTCATGGAACTCACTGTGCAGGTATTGCTGGTGCTGTATCCGATAATACTAAAGGAATTGCTGGTGTTGCATGGCATTGTTCATTGATGCCCGTCAAAGGTCTCAACAGTGGAGGAAGTGGAACGGTATATGATCTTTCAAAAGCAATCTATTATGCTGTTGATAATGGTGCTGACATTATTAGTATGAGTTGGGGTGGTACCATAAGCTCCTCACTTATTCAAGATGCAGTAGAATATGCTTCTGACCACGGTGTTTTTTTGGTTGCTGCTGCTGGAAATGATGGATCTGATTCAAAAAATCATTTTCCAAGTTCCTATGAACAGGTTATTGCTGTTGCTGCGATGGATCATGATAATACTCTTGCATCCTTTTCTAATCATGGTTTTTGGACGGATCTTGCTGCACCTGGAGTAGATATTTTGAGTACGGTTCCAAACAATGAATATGAAAGATATAGTGGTACAAGTATGGCCTGCCCATTCGTTGCTGGTATAGCAGGATTGTTGCTTTCTAAAAATCAAAGTTTATCAACAGAACTGATTAGATCGATGATAATATCCGGAATAAAAAAAATGAATACCACTACCTATGCCGGACAGGGATCAGTGGATGCATATGATATTATTACTCGTCAACCTGCAATCGCGCGTATCGATCCGTTTTCAGATTGGACCAACGGAAAAGGAACCTTGGCCATATTTGGTAAAGCCTGGGGACAAGATTTTCACCATTATTCATTGAGTTATTGTAATCTAACTGATTTTGTTTCGGATAATTGGACAACTATTGAATATTCAACAAATAGTTCTAACGAGTTGATTGGAACATGGAATACTGATTTGGTACCTGATAGGTGTTATATCATAAAATTACAGGTAATTGCTCATAATAAATCATTCGTGTCAATTGCATTAATTGTTGTAAATAATGAATACAATATCTTTATCGTTGATGCAAATGGTGAAGATCATTATGATTTTAGATTGATATCTGAGGCGATAATGAGTGCGGGATTGGATGATAAGGTTTGTATCAAATCTGGTGAATATGGATCATATTATGATGAAGAATTGTATATTGATCGTTCGATTACAATTCAGGGAGAGGATCCAGAAAGTGTTCATATTTATAGTACTATGATAATCCTTGCCGATAATGTTTCAATTTCCCACTTAAGTTTGGAGGGTATGTCTTATAGTATATTGATACTGAATGTTAATAATTCAGAGATTTATGATAATATCATTAATGAGGATATTGAATTTTATCAAAGTAATCATAACACGTTCCATAATAATCAATGTAATGCTTCATTATATGGAATTGTCTTAGATAACTCCCATGAAAATAGTATCGAAGCAAATATGATTAATTCGTACTATTTTGGTGCGTATTTGTTTTTTTCCAATGGGAATTCTTTTATAAATAATACCATTCATTCACCGGCAGGTTTTCGGTTTTTAGATAGTAAATCAAATGTACTGTCTTGCAATAGATTTTATGATGGTGGACTATGGGTGCGGGGATCAAATCCTTCTTTTTATTGTAATTATGTTTCAAATGACAATATTGTTAATGACAAACCAATCTATTATTTGATTAATGTTAGTGATTTCAAGATTCCAAAAAATTGTGGTGAGGTCATTCTTGTTCATTGTAATAATATAACCATTACCTCATTGGATATAACCGATCAATATGCTGCAATTCAATTGGTCAACTGTTCACATTGTATCGTTTCCAGAAATACTATTGAAAACATTCGCTATGGAATTATTGTTTCATTTTGCAATGAATCAAACAGTATAGAATCTAATTTTCTTCGAAATTGTATTTTTTCTGTCTGCTCCCTTAATTCTCAGCATTGTTTGTTTAAATATAATACTCTATTGAATAACTCTTATGGGTTTATACAAGATAATTCAACCAATGACCTCATTGCCAATTATTGTTCAGCTAATAAGTATGCTATGTATTTTATGTTTTCAAATCATTCAGTTATTAAAAATAATTATTTCATTGAAAATCGCCATGGAATTTTATTTATTCAATCGAGTTATAATTTGTTACGAAGTAATCATTTTCATTCTTGTGGTGTAGAGTATGAGATTAGTGATAAGCTATCAGATTTCTTAAATGATATTGATGGTAGCAATCTAGTAAACAATAAACCTATTATTGTTATGATCAATGAAGAATTTATTACTATTCCATCTGATGGCGGCCAGATCATATTGATTAATTGTTCTTTTTGTACTGGTTTTAATTTATTCAATCAATCAGAGAATGGTGGACATATTAGTATTATTCATTCTGATAATATTGAAATCCACAATAGCTCGTTTCATAACTCCATTCTTTCGAATTCAGAAAACTGCTATATCGAAAAAAATGTGTGTTATCAATTAAATCTATATAACTGTACGAATTGTTACATCTCTGATAATATCATTGATGAGGATTCTGCTGAATACGGTATTGAACTGATGTCATCTGATTATATTAACATCAATAATAATCTGATCAGCAATGGGTATAGTTCTGGTAATAATTATATTGGTTTGATAATTTACGATTGCTCGCATGTTCATATTCAAAATAATTCGTTTTTAAATATAACCGGCTATCGGGAGGATTTGGGTGGCAATTGGACACATTACGCTCCAGGATATGGAATATATACCTCAAGGTATAGTATTTGCACAAACTGTACAGTGATGAATAATTCTTTTATTACTTCCGAGTATTCTCAGATGATATCCATACAAGGTTCAAATAATACCATAGGGAAAAACGTTTTTTCCGATCATAAAGATACATTTTACAGCGGAGTTGTAGAATTAAAAGGAAATGATAATTCTTTTTTAAACAACCTTTTTAAAAATAATTATAAAAGTATGGGTATAGAACTGTATGGTTCATTTAATCATCTTGCTAAAAATTCATTTTACTTAAATAAAAATGTTACATCTATATATCTATATGGATCAAAAAATACAGTCATGGATAACACAGTTGACTCTTGCTATCAAGGCATCGAAATCTATGATGGCTCAGAAAATGTGATAGAACGCAATACTATTAAAAATTCTACCTTTTACGGTATTAAACTTCATTATTCAGATGATAATATAGTGAAAAAAAACAATATAAGTGAAAACGACATAGGAATATATAGTTATAAGAGTGATCAGAATGATTTTTATTTAAACACTATCAAACAAAATTTGCAAGGAATAAAAATGTTTATTTCTGATGAAAATACTCTTTTTCATAATTACTTTCTTGAAAATGATAAAAATGCCTTGGACCAAAAATCATATGGCAGTATAACCCCAAACAATTCATGGGATAACGGCTATCCATCAGGTGGTAACTACTGGAGTGATTATTTAGGAAGAGATGAGAACAATGATGGTATTGGTGATACAGCATATGATATCATTGGTGGATTGAGTTATGATCGGTATCCATTGGGCTATTTTGACGAAACACCGCCGAATATGATTATACATTCACCAACAAAACATTCGTTTTATATCAATAATCAACAGATAGCTTCATCAGTATTATTTTTTAAAACATTGATCATCGGCGATATTGCGATATCACTCAATGCGTGGGATGATGAAACAGGTTTGGACAGAGTTGAATTATATATTAATAATGATTTGCAATATATTTGGTCATCTGATACATCAGAAGTATATACTTGGAGTAAAAACACTATCGTTCAACTCAGACACAGCTATAAAATAGAATGTATTGCTTTTGATAGAGCTGGAAATACGAAATCTGAAATAATTCAGGTAATTAAACTGTTCTAAACCAGAATCTTATAATGATAATATGATTGTGTTGAAAAGCAGTTTAGTATTTTCGATTTTTCATCCCTCCAAAAATGTGCATTTATGGGCATTGTACGCTTATACATTCCATGAGTGTATCTAGAAAATTCAAGATTGATGTGTTAATCGTTTTTGTCTATTAGGCTTGAGAATTCGGTTCATTTCAAAATGTAATCAATGAATTAAAATCAATAGATTTCTTCTCCCTTTATGAAATTAAAATCCTTAATATTATTTTTTTCCTTGACAATTAATAACAAATTTAATAACCAGATAGTTCATTTAGAATAGTTGTGATGGGACATGAATAGGATCATGGTTGTTGATGATGAGCCCGATCAGATTGTGACTCTTCAGTATCTTTTTAAGAATTATGATGATAAATATGAGCTGATTGGTGCCAATAGTGGAGAAGAATGTATTGAACTTTTAAAACAAGGGAAGAAACCAGATATTATTCTTCTTGACATCATGATGCCTGGGATGAGTGGATGGGAGGTTTTTGATACTCTTAAGGATAATTCAACCTGGAATGATATCCCCGTTGTTTTTTTAACTGCTCGGACAGATGATCTTGCGGAGGATGCGGGAAAATTTCTTGGTGAGGATTATATCGAAAAACCGTTTGAAATGGATGAACTCATCAAACGGGTTGATGCAGTTATCGAAAAAAATAATTCATAATCATTTTTCATTGTTCATTTTTTTATTTTGATCTGGTAGATTTACTAATTCAAATTATTCGTATGATGCCAAGATTTTGTATTTCTCTGCAGATTCATGGTAACATTTTTAAATAATAAATGAAATAGTATTGTTGTAATTAGTATATTAAGGAGTAACTTAGGGGATTTCAAAATGTTTCGGCATTCTTTTAAGAAAAAGCACGCAGCTGTGGCCATTATTCTTTGCTTTTTGATGCTTACATTACATCCGGCAAATGCATTAAGTTTTCAATCATATCCTACTGATCTACTGCAAAATGATTCTTTAGATAATGCAATGAAATCAACTGAAAATTTTCAGGATTTTTCCATTGATCTTAGTTTTGGTGATGCAACTATTGAAATCCATGATAATGTATCAGTGGTTCGGGTTCCTGGTACTAATTTGAATAAACGAAATCCTGGACAACCTGTGATTCCAGCATATGTAGAATGTTTTTCATTGCCCTTTGGTTCATCTATTGTGAGTATTTCTTACAATCATTCTGACATTGAGATCATTCCGGTAACAGAGGTTCTTGCCAGTGGTTCGTTTCCTTCATTCGATGGAGATCAGAGGAATAGAAAACCAACGTTTGATCCATTGATCTATCAAGCTGATTCGCTCTATCCCAGTGATTGGATTGATAGTCATACCGGTGGTGGGTTAGATCAAGGAGATCATACTACCTTTTTTGTATTACGTGTCTATCCAGCTCGTTACAACCCAGTTCAAAGTGAGATTCATCTTATAAAGAATATCTCAGTGACCGTGCAATATCAAGAGCCTGCTCAGCCAATGCTCAATGATCCAGGTGTTGCTGATTTAGTCATTATCACTCCAAAAAAGTTTCAGAACCCGTTGAAACCATTAGTGTCTCATAAACAAGATCTTGGTATCGATACCAAAGTGAAATCTGTCGAGGAGATTTATAATGAAATGCCGGGTCGGGATAAACAAGAACAAATCAAATTTTTTATTAAACAGGCTATTGAGGAATGGGGAGTGACCTATGTTCTCTTGGTCGGTGGTCTTTCTGGTCAGACAACGATTTGGAATCTACCGGTTCGACTCAGTCGAGTGGTCCCCCCAACTGAGCAGGAATACCCAGAGCAGTCATTTATTTCTGATTTGTACTATGCCGATATTTACGATAGCACGGGAGGTTTTTCCAGCTGGGATTCAAATGATGATGATGTGTTTTCAGTGTGGAATGCAACCTTTCATGAGACCATGGATTTATATCCGGATGTTTACCTGGGTCGGTTGCCCTGTCGATGTCGACCTGAGGTAGTGGCCATGGTTCAGAAAATCATTAATTATGAAATAAAGAGTAGTCCTGATGATGATTGGTTTTCCAATTTGGTGCTGGTTGCTGGTGATGCCTATGCTGATGAGATGGGATTCAATGAAGGCGAGCTCATCGGTGAACGTGCGGTTGAGTTGATGCCTGAGTTTAACCCATTGCGAGTGTATGCAAAGGTTGACCCGGAGGAGGATATCAACCGGGATACGGTGAATGCTGCGATGAATCAGGGTGCCGGATTTGCTTATTTCTGTGGTCATGGTAGTGTTCGTTCATGGAGCACGCATTATCCGCCTGATGGTAAGAGATGGACTTCAAAGTATACCATTCGAGATATGTTGTTTTTGAAAAATGTTAACAAGTATCCTGTAACCATTGTCGGTGGTTGTCATAATGGTCAGTTTGATGTTACCCTGATGAACATGTTACTTGATATCTTAGAGGATGGCATTGAGGATTATTTCAGTAAGGGTCCTGGTCCCTGGGGTGATTTCTGGTTTAATCAATGGATTGGAAACTGTTGGGCCTGGATGTTGACCAGTAGGATTGGTGGTGGTGCTATTGCAACCATTGCCAACACGGGATTAGGTACTCATGGTGAGAACGATCAGGATTACAATGGGGTCGCTGATTATCTTGAGGTCTTGGATGGCTGGTTGGAACTTCGTTTTCTTCAGTTATATGGAGAATTCGGGCAGGATGATCTAGGGATGAATCATGCTCAGACCATGACGGAGTATCTACATCGGTTTCTTGATGATGACTGGACGATGGATACGAAAATGGTGCAGCAATGGGAATTGTTTGGTGATCCCAGCCTTAAGATCGGTGGATATCAATAAGAAAAAGAGATATCAAACATTCATCATAAAACAGATAAGAAAAAGAAAAAAGAAAAAATAAGAGAGTTACTCTCAACGTTTATTTTTTCTTTAAATATGGAAGCCCGGTTCTCTTGTTGACACCAACGGTGTAGTTTGCTGGTTTGTCACAAGGAGTTCCACTCTTTGGTTGTCTTTTACTGAAGAAGTAAATTGTTTGGTTTCTTCCACCTTTAAGCTTCACATCTCTTGTATATAATGTCCATCCTTCATATTCGTAGGTCATATTTTAACCTCCTATCCCAAATACGTATCTTGTAATTTAAACCTTTCCTTATTTTCTTGATTTTTCCAGGGTTGAGAACGATTTAAATGAATATAATTGCTTTTTTGATCAAAAAACTGTCACTCTGTTTATAAAAACTCTCATTTTCACTATCGTTTTAAATATTTTTCAACGATTTCAATGGCGCAGAGATTTCCACACATACTACACGCTTTAGTATCTTCAAGGGGTTCTCGTTTCTTGCGGTATTGTGATGCTTGGCCTTTATCGATACAGAGTTGAAACATGGTTTCCCAATCTAGCTCTTCCCGTGCTCTGCTGAATGTTTCATCTTGTTTTCTATCGATTCCTCGTGCAAGATCTGCGGCGTGTGCTGCAATCCTTGTTGCAATCACTCCTTGTTTGACATCATCTTTATCCGGAAGGCAGAGATGTTCTGCTGGGGTAAGATAACAGAGGAAATCTGCCCCATGAAATCCAGCAAGTGCTCCACCGATACCACCAACGAAGTGATCATAGCCAGGGGCGATATCGGTGACTAGTGGACCGAGCACAAAATAAGGTGCTTCATCTGTTACTTTTTTCATTACTTCAATGTTTGATTGAATGTCGTTTAGTGGCATGTGACCAGGGCCTTCGACCATGGTTTGTACACCGGATTTCCGTGCTTGTTCAACCAGTTCTCCGATGATGATGAGTTCCTGGAATTTTGCCCGGTCATTTGAGTCATATAATGCTCCAGATCTCATGCCATCGCCGAGACTAAGGGTAACATCATATGTTTTCGCCAGTTCAAGCAAATATCCAAAGTTTTTATACAAGGGATTTTCCTGTTCATGGTGAAGGATCCAGGCCATGTGAAAGGCTCCCCCTCTACTCACCATGGGGATGAGCCGGCGTTGTTTTTTCAATCGTTCTACACTTACCTTGGTGACTCCTACGTGAACAACAGCAAAGTCTACTCCTTGTTTTGCTTGTTGTTCAAAGGTGTTGAACATGTCATCCTCGGTCATATCAACGATGGCGCCATGTTTATCGACTGCCTCTATTGCGGTTTGATAAATGGGAACGGTGCCGAATGGAACAGTAACGATATTGAGAAGTTTTTTCCGTATCTGATTGAGATCTCCGCCTGTTGAAAGATCCATGACTGCGTGGGCTCCGGCCTCCATGGAGATCTGTGCTTTTTGAATTTCTTCCTTTATCTGACAGTGTTCTCTTGAAGTGCCGATGTTTGCATTGACTTTCACCCGGCATCCTTTACCAATGCCGACAGGAGTTGGATGATGAATGGGATTGTAGGGTATGACGATTTTTCCCGAGGCGACTCTTTGTTTTATTTTTTCCAGGGAAAGTGGTTCTTGATCTGCAACCTGGTTGATTTCAGCAGTAATGGTTCCTTGTTGTGCCTCTCTGATTTGGGTCATAATCCTTCTCCCCATCAATATTGTCCTATTTTAATCCTGTTAGTTAAGCTTGTTGGTCCTATTAAATGATGACCTGGGGGATGAAAAAGATTTTTATTGGATTATTGCTTCTATTTATTAAGCAGAACCATATACGAAGTTGAGGGGTTATGAAATCTGATAAAGTAGAACAAAAAATCAAGGATTTAAATGAAATTCGGGGGATATATCAGCGAGATTTTCAGGAGATTAAAAAACGATATGATGATGGAGAGGTTTCTGAGAAATATTTTTTGAAAAAACAACAGAAATATGATAAAAAATTTGAGGGCATCCGTAAAAAAATTCATGATCTTGAACAAAAAGCAGATTAATCTGTAAGAGTTGTGTTTCTCTTCAACGATTATGAGTAGTAATGACCAGTTATGATGATAATCAGTCTACATTTCAAATCATGGGCTATCAGTAGATACATTTATATGTGAGACCTCTATTGCGGCTGAACTTCACAATGGTGAATATAAGATGTTGATAAAAGCATATATTCTAATTGCCATGCAACCGGGTGGATCAGAAAAAGCAATTGCTGCGATGAGAAAGGTCGAAAAGGTAGATAAGATCTCTGTTGTCGCTGGTGATTATGATATCGTGGTGAGAACCCAAGTTCATAGCTTTGAAGAATTACTTTCGGTTACTGATCAGATTCAATTGATTCCTGGGGTGAAAAAGACTACCACTCAGGTGATCGAAAAAGAAATTGCCTTATGAGAATCCGGAAAAAATATTTGTTTTATATCCTGGCGTTTTCATCTGCCATCATAGCCGCCATCAATTCAGGTGTTGATGCCACGGTTTCAGCATTGTATATTACTGATGTGTGGGCACTTGGTTTAGCTCTTTTTCTGCTTGGTATTCCGGTCACCATCGTGTTTGGTCTCTTTTTTTCCATTCCCTATAAAAAAGGGAAAAGCATTGGATCAAGAGTCGTTGATCCTTCCTTCAAACGATTGCGTTTGATAAAAAAGGAAGAGCTCAAACCACAAGTTCTTGCTGCATTTGGAAATGCATTGTATACCGCTGGATATTTTGCCTTGTTCAGCTTAGTTGGAGATCCCTCCATTGTGCTTCCGTTCACCCAGGCAGTTATCCTCTATCTAGTGGCCATTGAATCCATTAATGAAAAAGATATGCCAACCCTTTCAGAGATTCAATCCATTCTTATTGTCACCTTTGGTGCCATTCTTGGATCGATTAGTCTTTCTGGAAGTCTGAACGTTGAATCCCTCATCATTGTGTTCTTTGTGATTAATCCCGGTTGGGTGCTGCTAACGGTGTATCAACGAAAGCTAAAATGGTTGCGTATCAATAATGAGTTCAATGATTCCATAAACATTCGGTTCTGGAATGTGTTATTTGCTTGTTTGATTACTGCATTGTTTATTTTGATCTATGATTTTTTCATGGGAACCAATCATTTCACTGCTGGTTTGGTGGCAGCGGTTGATCAATTCTACTGGGTGCTGTTGATTGCAATTGGTGCTTTTTTTGCCTTGGTTTTATATATTCGAGCTCTTGGTATTGGAAAAGCAAGTGTGGTTCAAGCGGTTCGATCATCAACTATTATTTTCTCTATACCCGTTTCATTGGTTCTTGCTTCATATGGAATCATTGATTCATTTTCCATGGATCCCACGCTTCTTGTCATTAAAGCGATTGGGATTATCATTATGATTCTTGGGATCATTTCTTTTTCATTGAATCTAGTGAAAGCCTATATCTTCATCAAGGTTAAACCAGGGTTTCCCTTGGAAGAGACCATGAATCAATTGTGGAGTATTAGAGGAGTTACCAGGGTGACGATTACTGCTGGAAAATATGATTTCATCGTAAAGATCAGAACGAGAGCTTTGGTGAAAGGATATGAAAAAATCATCAAACGGATTGAGAATATTCCTGCTGTTCGATCCTTTCAATGGCTATCGGTGTTAAAGGAATGGGATGAACTTTAAATGCAGCATCTTCATCTCTGATGTATAGATAATTGATTAATGGTAATGGTGAAATCATGTTTGATAAACGATATCGAAAACTCGCTGAAATCCTTTTGAATCATTCACTTTCCATAAAAAAAGATGATCTGTTCATCATCAATGGCTCACCTGTTTCTGCTCCGTTACTTAGAGAAATCTATATTGTTGCCATTGAAAAGGGTGCTCATCCCGCTCTTCGATTGGGAATGGAGGAATTTTCAGAGCTGTTCTATAAACATGCTGCTGATCATCAACTCACTTATGTATCCCCTCTTCATCGATTCGAAGTCGAACATGTTGATGCTCGTTTGAGTATCATCAGCCCTGAAAACACCAGGTATATGACCAATGTTGATCCAGAAAAACAAGCTATTCGTAGTTCTTCTCAACAGCCGATTCATGAGATTTTCTTAAAACGAGCCGCTGATAAATCTCTGCGTTGGTGTGTCACTCAATTTCCAACTAATGCTTCTGCACAAGACGCTGAGATGTCATTATCTGATTATGAATCATTTATTTTCGATGCTGCTCATGTTGATGAGCACGATCCAGCGGCCTATTGGGAGGCAATTGGAGAAAAACAACAGCGAATAATCGATATCTTGTCACAAAAGGATTCCATTCATATCGTTGCTGAGGATACCGATCTCCGGTTGTCAGTGAAGAATCGGAAATGGATTAATTGTTTCGGAAAGGAGAATTTCCCGGATGGTGAGATCTTCACTGGACCTCTTGAGGATTCAGCTGAAGGGTTCATTCATTTCTCGTTTCCCTCTGTGTACGGGGGAAGACAAGTAAATGATGTGAAACTCTGGTTTGAACAGGGGAACGTGGTGAAAACAACAGCACAAGCAGGTAAAGAGTTTCTTTCATCCATGCTTGAAACTGATGAAGGTGCGAAACGACTTGGTGAGTTTGCATTTGGCATGAATGAAGGAGTCACTGAGTTTACCAAGAACACCTTATTTGATGAAAAAATCGGAGGTACCATTCATCTTGCCTTGGGAAGCGGCTATCCTGAAACGGGGAGTAGCAATAAATCAGGTATTCATTGGGATATGGTCTGTGATCTACGCAAGAAGGGAGAAATCTATGCTGATGATGAACTCATCTATAAGCAAGGGAAATTCATCATCTAACGTGATTTATATATACCGCTTCGTTATATCATGTCTTCCGTGTTGTTCTTATGTGTGGAATTGTGGGAATCATAGGCAATAAACCAGTGTCACGAATGATTTATCATAGTTTGTTTGCCATTCAGCATCGAGGTCAGTCATCGGCAGGGAAACTCACCTATGATGGAAATATTCATGTCACCAAGGATGCAGGTTTGGTTCGTGATATTTTCAATGATGAAAAAAATATTGACACTCCGGGTTTTGTAGGATTAGGACATACCAGGTATTCAACCGCGGGAATGGATGATATTGAATCATTGAAGCGTAATGCTCAGCCGGAGTATTTGGTAATTCCATTTTTGGCAGCTGTGCATAATGGAAATATTATTAATTGTCATGAAATCATGAAGAACTCACCTCGTACACCGAGAACGGGTTGTGATATTCAGTGTTTACTTCTTCCCATGGCCGATGAATTATATAAAAAAGAACTGAGCGTGAAGGTGGTTATGGATGCCTGTGAGACCATCATGAAGAAGGTGAAAGGGAGTTATTCTAGTTTATTTCTTGCTGATTCTGGGGATAATCCGTTCTTGTTTGCAATTACTGATCCTCATAAGATCAGGCCTTTGGTGTTAGGAAAGCATAACGGCATGTATTGTTTGACCTCTGAAACACGAGTGTTTAAGAAATCCAATTTTGAATACGTCAAGGACATTCCTGGCGGATCAGCAATTATCATTGATAAGAATGGAAAGATCTATGAGAAACAGATCATAAAAAAACAGGAAACACCCTGTATGTTTGAGTTTGTGTATTTTGCCAAACCTGATTCTCGTATCCGTGGTAGATCCGTTCATGATGTCCGAGTGAACCTCGGTCGACTGCTGGCCAAGAAACATCCGGTTGATGCCGATGTGGTGATCCCAGTTCCTGAATCCGGTAGACGATATGCTTTGGGGTATTCCCGGGAATCTGGTATTCCACTTGATGAGGGTATCATGAAGGATAAAGCGGAACGAAGTTTTATTCAGCAGAAACAGGAGAAAAGAGATCGGGTGGTAAAGGAAGGACTGTCCTTTTTACGAGCTGTTCTCGGTGGGAACAAGGTTATTTTAGTAGATGATTCCATTGTACGGGGGACCAATGTCAGAAAACTGGTGGAGGGTGTTCGTCGTGCTGGAGCAAAGGAAGTTCATATTCGCATTGGCTGTCCTCCTTTGATTGCTCCCTGTTATTTGGGCATTGATATGCGCAGTCGAAAGGAGTTTCTTGCCCGTGATGAACAGGGTGAAGTGAGGACCTGGGAGGCGATCTGTCAGGAGATTGGCGCTGATTCTCTTGCCTATATTGAAAAGAATGATTTGGAAAAGGTGATCGGTTTTCCGGTGTGTCGTGGCTGTATTGATTTTCCAATGGGGTATCCAGCTGAGCTGAGATCACAGGTGAAGAGATTATATGAGCGGGATAAGGAAGGACAACGCGCCTATGAACAACTGCAGGAACCAAGTCTTCCTGGTTGTAGTGATCAGTGATGTTGATTTGGTGGAAGAATGATTGAGATTGTGGCTGGATCCATTGATGAGCAAATTATTACCATTCTTGAAAAACAATATCCGGTTACCATTGAGGATCTGGAAGCACAGTTGCATCTTTCCAGGAAACAAATCGTGCGTGTGCTTCATCAATTTGAAATCAAGGGAATTGTTGGATTGGAACCATTACCGGATAAGACCTTTGTGCGGTTACTTCGTCATGATTTTAAGATTGTACGGAAACAAAGACAGCGTAAATTCATCAAACATCATCGCCGGTCGAAACCGTTCAAAGTGAAAAATGATGATCACGATGATATTATGTATAGCTAACAAAATGGTTCAACCACATTAACCCAGACGATTGAGATGTCTTTTGGTGGTTGTTTTTTATATTTTTTTTCCATCTCTTTACGCATACTCTATTGTTTGATAACTTCTCCTATTTAAAACCCAGGTGTAAAAGTATCATTTTCAATCATTCTGTGAAAAATGGAAAGACATGCATCGTTTCGGTAGATGAGGCTTAAGAAATAATTTGCACGATATGATCATCCACGATTAAAAATTCAACGATATCCTCCGTGTTCTCAAGTTGTTTGATGTGATCATAATCAAGGATATGTTCATAGGTTGTTTCAACTCTACTTCCACTGGGAGACCAGCCAGCGATGGTGAGATGATGAAGATCAAATGATTGCACGCAGCCAAGAATCGTAAATGAGGTCGCCTCGGTTTGAAAGGAGCAGTTCATACATTCAAGTACTGATTTATATGGTGTATAAGGATTATTCAAATCATCCTGAGGATCGAGTTGCATGATGATAAGATGTCCTCCACACTCTGGACAGGTCAGGCTATGGTTTGTTACATGATCCCATAATTCGCTCATCAGTTCATTTTTTGCTTTCATATCTCCCATGGTCACCATATAATCCCTCATTATTTTTCCATTATATATTACTCGCTTCTCTCATATATAGTTTGTGAACGATAATCAAAAAAACGACATAAACATGGTGTATTTTTTTCAGAAGAACGCTTATTTCGGTGGCTGATAGCCCCATCGATCAATGGTAAAATCCCAGTGTTTCTTCACTCGTTGAATGATTTCATCATCAATTCGATAGACATTGGTTTTGTAATCTTTCTTTCGTTCAAGATAGGCATTCATTCCAGGAATTGCCTTTTTAAACCCTGAAATATCCAGGTGTGAATAGATCTGTTTGACGGTTTCCATGGGATGTTTCACCAGGTCTTCATAGCGAATCTCAATCAAATGATCTTTTGGGATCAGTTTTTTTTGTTCAAAGTAACTGGTCATCAATCGTTTGTAGTTGTTGATCACTTGGTGTTCTATCTGCTGAGGATCTCCACGTTGAAGCGCGAGTTTTTCAAGCACCTTTTTTCTCATGTTAACCGTGGACAGATATACTTTATAGGGATTCCGATAAATATGAATAAATTTTGCTTGGGGAAAAATCTCTAGCAATGTTGGAATTCGAGCCGTATTGGCCGGGTCTTTCAGAAGCAGTCGTTTTCCATTATTGGTATATACCACCGTTTTCATGAATTGTTCATACATCTCCACCCATTCTTGTTTTTCTTCAGCTGAAAGATGGGTGTAATGAATAGAGTTTACGTATTGTTCTTCTGCATTCTTTGGAAAATGAAGCCCATGGAAAAACGACCAGGGTGATAAGGCAGCGATTCCTGCTTCTTCTTCATATGGTCCGTCTATCTCTACCTCTATGTTATCCATAGGCCGTGTTTTCGGAAGAAAATTTGAAAGAAACTGTTTGGATGATTCAAGCAGTGGATAGCTATCGGGAAGCAGTGTGTTCCACAGTGATACGTAACAGAATTGCGGGTCTTCACTGAGCAGTTCATGTAGGTAACTGGTTCCACTTCGCCAATGTCCAATAATGAGGACGGGTGGTTTTTCAATAGAGTATTCTTTGATTTTTTGCTGATAGGTGAGATGAAAAAGGAGTCGTAGGGGAACAAGTGCGATTGATCCGATGCTGATAAAGGCCGCTCGATCTAGATATGCTCTGCCGATCCCTCCGTTTTGATCGATGAGCTGAATCCAATGTTTTGGTGAGATTCCAAATAAGGGGTGTTGTATGTTTCTACTTCTTTTGATCTCCATCATCGGTTCTCCTTAATCGTGAAAGAATGCTGGGTAGAATAATTTTTGCGGTGTATGCTAGGTAAAGAATCGTTGAAATGGTAAAGAGATAGAATCCAGGAGCTGGACCCCAGCTTGATTGCACAGGATAAACCGTTTGTTCTCCAGGGACGCCGATATCAAGGGTTGCTGAACCGAGAATACTTCCGATACTGATTTTCGTTAGTTCATGAAGAGCAAAAAGAAAAGCTGATACACAGGCAAGAAGAATCAGGCCAGAAATGATATGAAGCATCATATTCACACGTTTGCTCATCATCTGCTTTGTTCCTAAATATTTTGCGATGAGCATCAGCGCACTGGCAGTTCCAGTTCCTATCAAAATAAGGGTGATGACTAGATGGAATTCATCAGGAAGATAGGAAGTCTCACCAGCAATGGTATCATCAGTGGTATGAATACTCATCATAGACTGCGGGATAAAGGAGAGGTGGGTGCTGGTATCTAGTTCGTTTGAGGATCCTTGAATCTGCCACCAGGGTAAAAACAATGAAATGATTAGAAATGAAATGATAAGGATAAACAGGAAATACTGCCGGTTGGCTGTATAAAGCATATGTGCTAATGAAAGAATAATGATAAATATTCCACATGCAAGAGCTATCAGAGGATAGAGCGGCTGCTGATTGGTTACCATTTCAACGTTTTTCTCCGCAAACACAGAGATCATCCGTTTCCCAATAACCTGATTGTCGTGTTGAAGCTCCACTTGGTATTCTCCGGGTGGAAGCTTGACATTTGGTTCAGTTTGGATTTTTTTGTATATCTCTTGTTTTGTTAATCGGGTGAGTATCATTGCGCTCTGATCGATTGGGTTTCCTCTAACATCAACTATTTTTACGGAAACATCAAATTCTGCTGGAAAGGTGATTGATACCAACGTGTCCTCTTTAACGTTGATTGATTTTTGGATGCTGAATGATTTAAAAGAAACATTGACTCGGTATTGATCTACGGTAAGATTAGGAAACAAAAAGATTCCCTGAGATTGTTCTTCACCAGGGATGGCAGCTTCTTTGTCTTTGTTGGGAATGGTAAGGATTGGATGAAGATCGACCCCTGGTGGATTATCCCAGGTATCAAGGAATGCTATCTTAAGGTGAAAACGGTCGATGGTGATACTTTTCTGCAAAGGTTTACGGATTGTATTCCTGGAGAGGCTCATTGATTCCTGATAGATCTGATAGCCATGATAGATGATTGTGAGGTCTAATGTATCTTTATTAAAAGGAACGGCGATTTGGGCAGTTCCATTGCTATCGGTAATGCTAGACCCAATGACCTGTTGATGTTGTTTAAGTTGTATTGTTGCATCCGTAATGGGCTGTTCATATTGATCGATAAGTGTTAATCGAACTGATGCTTGTTGTCTACAAAATATACGTGTTTTTTCTGAGTTGGGAACATCGATAATGGAAAATCCAATGTATTGCCGTTGATTTCTGAAAAAAGGATTTTCCTTGTATACTTTTGCCACATAGGTTCCTTCTTCGATGTTTGGAAAGACTGCGGTTTTGACCAATGATATATTTCGAAGATCAAGCATTTGAGCAAGAACTCGGATTTGTTGAAAAAGAGTTGGATCGGTTACGTCTTCCATTGGATGGAGGGGTAGACGAACTGCGTTTTGAGAATAGAGGTATTCGTTTTCTTTGTAGAGTTCTACATTGATATAGGAAAGATTCCATCCGGTGGCAACCGAAAGACTTGATCCCATGGGAAACGTTGGTGTGTTATGAATCGTGACTGAGAGATCATAGGTTTCCTTTGGGGTGCTGCTATCATCCTGTACTTGGGTTGTTGATTGTGGTTTTATGGTAGCAAGATCGTGAAAAATTGCTGCTTCTTTTTCCACGATTGAATAGTCCTCGGTATATGAAGTGAAAAATTCGGCATCGAATTCCACTGTGAAATCTTTGGGGATTCTGAGATCATGTTGACTTCCAGATTCGATTGAGTTTCTACCAATTTGAACGGTTGCGATATTATTCTCAAGACCTGCAAGATGAGGATAATCCATTTGAAAGGCATTGATTTGAAGCCCATCTTGCTCATCAGTTCCAGATTGAACGATTTTGTTCGATCCAAAAACAATGGCGTGTGCTCGGTCATTTACTTTATCAAAAGAAACCCATGGTGGTGATCCCAGATCCACATCATCATGGATGCTGATAACTCGGATATCTGGATCATCGGGGATGTATTCAGGATCGGTGTCCAGTGTATATGATGAAATGGCGCCAAGTTCATTATTAAAATGCATCCAGGGAAGGATGTTTCCGATGTTTAAATCCTCAATTGATCTGCTTTTAACACCGCCGGCTTGCAAAGAGGCATATGCACCGTCCGTTTTTGCGTCTGCATACACGTTGATATCCGTAAGAGTTTCATGGATGACATGGGCATGAATTCGTTTCTCTCTGCTGGGGCAATGATAGTATTTGTAGGTTGCTGTTGTTTTTAGATCATTTAATTTTGAGGTACTGACGATTCCGATTTCAAGCATCAGGTTTCCATCGGTGATAACTTCTTTTGAGATGAGTTGTTGACTGGTGGAACTGTATCCAAAAAGACCTTCTTCATAGCAGTATTTATAATCAAATGCGGCGAATAGTTCACCGTTTTTTGGTAATATTTCTTCAGTTCCTTCTATCATTTTAAAAATATGCTGGCAGGTGTTATATCCCATGAATTGACCATTGTATGAGATCATGTAGTTGATGTCTTCATCATCGATGATTTCATAGTGTTCCGATGCAAGCGGGTAACCGGAGATGGGTTCAAAGCGATATGATGATTCCTTATATGAGACATGATCTGTATATGATGGTGATGGTTTTTCGGTGTCATCGTAAAAAACATAGTATTGCTCCGTGCCATCAGCAAAATCTGGTATGAGAAAGACGATGTTGCAGCTGGATATGATGTTGTTTTCCTTTTCTTCAAGATTATATATCTGACTTTCCAGTTCATGCCAATTGGTTCCATCCCAGCAGCAGATCCGTACGGAATGATGGTGGTCACTAGCTGCCCAGCAGGGTGATGCGAACTGTATTTGAGTGTCGATTGGTTGAAAGATAGCTTCGGAAACACTGGTATCGATGGGAAGTGTTATCAGTTGAGAATAGTTCCATTCTGTGTTCCATGATGTTGGTGCAGCTATGGTTGGATGGTTAAATAGTGGTGATATTAATAATAAAATAGAGATAAAAATATGAATTAAGATTTTGATTTTAAGTTTTTGTTTCATCTTAAAATATCCTCTATTTCATTAGGTATCTATGGTTTTGGTATATACTCGGGATTTTTTTGATACCGTTGCACCGGTGAGTGCGATGGTTTGATGGGCGACTGTGTTGAATTCATCAATCCACCCGACTTCTGCACACTGGTAGCCTCGTTTTTTCATTTCATGAAGTGTTTTATAATTCAAACAGGAACCCACTGATTGATGTCGAGTTTCCTTTTTGATGCCAATCAGCTGGAGTTTGCCTTGGGTGATCTGGTGTTTCTTCAATACAAAACGGATGAGTTGAGAAATACCCAACGTTCCGTTCATCTGTTTAAAGAGTTGATTGTAATCCGGTGTGCCCCAGATGTATGCAACTGGTTCTCCATCTGCTTCGGCAATGAGAAATAACGCAGGGTCAACGATCCATCTCATCTGTTTGATACCGAATCTGCAGGCGACTTCATTTTTTGAAGTGGGGATGTATCCCCAGTGATCCTGAAATGTCTCCAGGAAGAAATCAATCCACCAGTTGAGTTCTTTATTCGTCTGCATTCGGTTGAATGATCTGATGGTGATACCTGATTGTTCGCACTGTTTTGCTTTTTCTTGGAGTTTTTTTGGTAATGGTTTCGTAAGATCAATATGATAGCTATATTGATCCCTTAGCTTCTCCATATGGTATCGCTCTGCAAAGGTGTGATAATAGGAGGGATTGTAGGTTGATAGTAGCATTGGTGATGCGTTAAATCCTTGATAGAGAAATCCGCAGCCGTTATCGATTCGTCCATTGATTGGGCCTTGCATGAGTGTGCAGTTCTTTGCAGAGAGCCATTGTTCTGCTGTCTTGAGTAATGATTTTGCATAATGATACTTTTGAATGCATTCAAAAAAACCAAAGAACCCGATGGGCTCGTTTTGATCTGTCTTGTAAAGCTGGTCTTTAAATGCGGCGATTCGACCGATTGGTTTATTTTCTTTATAGGCAATGAAGAGTGCTGCTTCTGCATGCGTCCAGAAGGGATTGTTTTTATTGAAAAATGCTTTGTATTCATTCCAAAACGGTTGGACCCAGTAGGGATCATCGTGATAAATGGTGGTTGCAAGCTGATAAAATGTTTTAAAATCTGTATTGGTGGTCACCTGTGAAATATTTTCTGAAAGATCGATGTCCTGATTTGTTTCAAAGGCATATGTGTGGGTTGTATCAGCATTTTTCTTAATGGAAAACATAGTTAACCATAATTTTAATCATAACTATATATAAATATTATTTCACATTTGCTGCCCTGTTTTCGGTTTTTTCTGAATTATTACAAAGAACCCTAGTGTTTTTTCGTTCTCAACAAAACCATTAGTGAATCGTCACATTAATATGACTGACTTCTATTTCAAAAACTCTAAGGGATTCGGAATGAAATTGATTACCTTGTTGACGGATTTTGGTGAAACCAGTGCATATCAGGCTCAGATGAAGGGAGTGATCTATTCTCTCTGCCCACAGGTATCTTGCATTGATATCACTCATAGTATTTCAGCTCATAATATCAGAGAGGGTGCATTTCTTCTTCGTTCAGCTATACCCTATTTCCCTAGAGGAACGGTACATGTCGGTGTGGTTGACCCAGGTGTTGGATCTGAACGAAAATCGATTGTACTTGCCACCCGCCGTCATGTTTTTGTTGGACCAGATAATGGATTACTACTTCCCGCTGCCCGCTTGTTCGGTGATATCGCTGCCTATAAAATTACGAATCAAGCATTGTTGAACCATCCGGTTTCAAACACCTTTCACGGAAGAGATATCTTTGCACCGGTCGCTGCTCATATCCTCAATGGTCTGCCATTCAATCAAATTGGCCCTCGTCTTGATGTAAACGAATTAGTTGATATCCCATTTCAAAAACCCTCGGTGTTAGATGATTTCATCATTGGAAGTGTTTTATTCATTGATCATTTTGGAAATATTATTACCAATATTTCTTCGATGCAAATAGAGCGATTCACCCAGCCTTCTGAGACCTTATTAGTGCAAATAAAGGACCAGCAATTAAGCATACCATTTCATAAATCATATGATCGGGTGAATAAAAATGAACTTGTCGCTCTTGTGGGAAGTAGTGGATTTCTGGAGATTAGTATGAATCAGGGGAATGCAGCCGCAACTCTTAATGTTTCATCGGATGATATGATCCAACTGAAATCAACACAGAGACCTAAGCAATTATCTGATAATTTATGACTCTAGCCAAATTGTGGTTTTCACTATAAAACGTTTTTTTATATTCATATCAGTCAAACTTAAGGAGAGCATCAAGCAATCCATGACCATAGTTGATGCAGCCGAATGCGGTAAATAGATCGTTTTTTTCTAAATAATACTGGGAATCATGATAATAATCAGTTGCCATGGCAACCCGAGGATCGTTCGTAAGACCGGTTTTTCCCTTTTGTAGTATTGAAATGTTTTCCTCAAACATCTTGATATCTTTTTCAATACGGGTTTTCTCATCAAGTGATTCTGTCATATGCAAAAACTGAAAGAAATCATTGATTATTGCTTTTTTGTTTTTTTAACGCTTAAAAAAATAAGATTACACAACTACACTTCCGCCCAAAAGAAGGGAAGTGACCACGCAGAGAAATGCAGTAACCATACCCACTACAAGCATTTGAATGCCATATCTTACCATGCTTTCATCACTGATTTTTGCAAGATATATACCAAGGATGGTTAGAAGCACAAGGGTAAAACCGATGCAAGAAAAAAAGGCGATTTGAACACTGATCATATCTGCAAAGGCAAAAAAGAAGGGTGAGACCACAAAGAGAGCGGCAAGGGCAGGTGAGATTCCATCTACAAGCGCAGCAAAGATAGTTGCAAATTGTGATGATTTATAATGGATGCCATCTTTCAAATCGGTTACCATTGCTCGTTCTAGTTCTTTGAGTTCCTTGGTTCGCTCTGCTTTTTCGGTCATATAGGCACCACTGATACCAGATATGCCCATAGCAATTGATCCGGAGAGTGCTGCTGTGATTATGGTAATGGGTAAAAGGATTTCTGCAACATAAGCACCAATAACAACTCCTAGCATGGTCAATGCACCGTCAAATGCGTTCATCACAAAATAGCGCCGTGAGATTTGACCGACATCGGATATCTCATAATAACGTTTCCATTCCTCAAATTTTTCTTTTACCGCCATGCTGCAACGTCACTAGTTGACCATGCATATCGTATATTTGGATTAAATACTTTTCAATTTGTTTTGTTTTTCCTCCGTGATGAAAACATAACTCCTTTTTCTTTTTTTATTCACCTGTTATTTTATCGTTTTCTTCCCGATAATATTTGGTATATTCGTGGTTTTTTTTCTTGGTTTTGTTTTGTCGGATAGGAGGCGACATAATGATCTTCTTTTTCCATTATTTCCTTCTGTTGGATATAGGTTTTTACTGGTTGATGAAAAATCAAAAAATATTGTCGTTTTAGGCCCGACAAAATAGAAAAGTATTTAAAGCCACAAAGTCACAACTTATATTAAATCAAATATATAAAAATGGTGTTTTGGGAATGGGAAAACACAGCGCTCGACAGGACAAAAAACTGGAATCTGCAATTCGGGATATTCTTAAATCCAGAGCCCAATCACGTATTTATTTGTTTCTTTTACGAAAAAAAACCGCAAAAACAGAAGACATTATTAAAGGAACTCATCTTCATCCCAGCACGGTGAGAGAGACCCTTGTGAAAATGTATGCAGACCGAATTATTCTGCGTAAAAAATTAAAAAATGATAGCATTGGAAAAAACCCATTTATCTATTCTCCACTACCACCATTGAAACTGTTGAAACGATACGCTGCCGACATCGAGGAACGTCTAAACAACCTGGCCTTGATTGCAACATCAACCCGGGATTCCTCGTTCCGACCGGTCACCATAAACATCAATGATCAAGAGGAATCATCATGAACATGAGACCTCTTGCTAAGTTACTGGTAGAGCGACCGCGAACGGTACTGGTGGTCTACACATTGATAACGATACTACTTGCCAGTCAAGCAACCAATGTGTACATGGAATCAGATCTATCCACGTTTCTTCCCCCTGAAGATGAAACGGTGATGCTATGGGAGAAAATCGATGAGGAGTTCCAGATTGGGTCAGTGATCATTATTTATGTGGAAGCCGATGACATCCGAGACCCGGAAGTATTAAAGGAAATGGACCGGGTGAGCTCCAGTTCCTTGGTCAATAAATTTCAAAGTGATAAAGGAATACATGATGGTATTTTTGCAGTACAAAGCGTTTCTGAATTAATCAAGCTTGAACATGCAAAATCTGAACTTGGTCCTGAGAATATTTTTGGTGCCGGTATCTTTGAGATCCCTGATGATGTATCCACCGTATATGATTACATGTCCAGGTATGCGATTCAATCAGTAAAGGGAACATTGTATACCAATACCTATGATGTAGCTGTCATTCTTCTGCAACTTGCGGAAAACGCTGATTACAATGATATACAGCAACGAGTGCAAAGTGCCATTGATCATCGAGGTACCTTCTACACCGAGATGACGGTTACCGGAACTACTGCCATGCAAAACGCGATTCAGCAGAACTATATGCAGTATTTCCAGATCATCTTTGTCATCGCTATTGGATTGGTTTCCTTGGTCCTGTTCTTGTTTCATCGAACCGTGAAAGGCATAGTGATCGCACTACTCCCAACTGCTTATTCCATTGCACTCACATTTGGGGTACTGGGAACCATTCAACCAGAGCTGACTCTGCTTTCTATTTCGATTGTTGCCTTATTGCTGGGATTAGGTGTTGATTATTCAGTTCATGTGATGAATCGATTTGCCGAAGAACAAGATAAATTGGATATGATCTCACGAACTGAAAAGATTCTACGAACCACTGGGAAGGCGATTTTGTTGTCCACAGTGACCACCATGATTGGGTTTGCATCATTAATGATTTCAAGTATGTATCCCGTGGTTACCTTTGGTTTTGGCTGTGCACTGGGAATTCTTTTCGTGTTTATTTCAACCATCTTCCTCACCCCGTCACTTTCAATTCTATTGAAATTCAAAAAAGAAGGAAAAATTGCAAATCTGGCCACACTTGCAAAATTTGTGTTAAACAATAAGAAAAGAATCATTGTCATTGCCGTGTTTTTTGCAATGATGTCACTATTGGTTTTGCCACAAACGGAGACCAACACCAATTATTTTGATCTAGCACCTCAGGATGTTCCAGAGTTGGAAAAACTGATTGAGTACTCTAAGAATTTCGGCGGAGCAAATTTCAATGCATTGATGATTGAAACTGAACCTCAAGGATTAACCTATCCGGAGACGATTGAAGCAATCTATAACATGCAATTGGAAATGCGAGATGAAGGAATCGATCTTTTCTCAGTTGCTGATGAAGTCAAAAAGGTCAATGATATCCTAAAAAGAAATGATATCGTGGAAAGTTTAAGTGAGTTTGCTGGTGTGGATGAGGTTATTTTTGATAGCATCGCACAAACCGGTTATGTGGATGAGGATTTCTCAAAAACCATCATTCTCGTCTACATTCCCACTGGACTTAGTATGAATGAGATTGAACAAAAAGTGAGAACAGTAAATAGAATCGCAGCCAATGCCGAGATTCCACATGGTGGGCATATCTCTCAACTTACCGGTCAAGACGCAATCAACGTTGCTATTAACAAGAAACTTGCTGATGAACAAACACGATCTATGATTGTGGCAATCCTATTGGTTCTTGCTGCTTTGATTTTGATCTTTAAATCATCGTTACTTGGGTTTTTGACTATGATTCCTGTTGGTTTTGTGTTGATGTGGGAACCAGGGTTTCTGGTCGCCTTTGACATTCCATTGAATGTGATTACCATTTCTATCGCCTCTATTATGATTGGTATTGGTATCGATTATGGGGTGCATATTACTCATCGGGTGCAGGAGGAAATGGAACGGGGACTAGACAAAATCGCTGCCATTAAAGTAGCCATAGAACGAACTGGGCTTTCCTTGATCGAAGCAGCACTAACCACTATTGCTGGGATTTCATCCATTCTGTTAACTACTATTACCGCATTACAGGAATTTGCACTCGTAATCATTTTGATGACCGCGTTTTCCTGTGTTGCTGCTGCCTTGCTTCTTCCCGTGTTTTATGGATTGAAAATCGTAAAATGAAGCCATTTTTTTAGATCAGGTAGTTAATCATTGATACCGGTGAAAGTAAGGCGTCAATGGATAGCATTATTGATATGATATAAATAATACTAGCTGGGAGGATTTGCATGAGTAAATCATCATCGATCCAGTATCCAGAGATATATTCTGAAAAAACAACGGTTGCAGATCCAACTAAGGTCAAAAAAATGAGAATGACAAAGGAAAGATCGATCCAGACGAAAATAAAAAAGAAAGCACTGATCAATAGTCCACCAATGATAGTGGATCTACAGTCAACCTTTCGTTTGAGTTCTCCCATAACTGGGTCGGTAATACTGGTGCAAAGAATACAGGGAATCGCGATTTGCGCGGGGAAAAAGAAAAATAATATTACCGCTCCCAATCCGAAATAGACATAACTTCCTAGTCTGTTTTGTTCATAACCTCGGAAGAGATCATCTGGTGGAAAGGAAAGATTCCGTTTAATTCGAAGAATATCAGCACATATAACAATGCTTATAATGAGTGGAGGAAGGAAAAGTTTCAGCTGTAGAAGTATACCCGTATTGGGAATTATAAAATACAAAATGAGGAGTGCGCCGGTGTAATGAATAAGGCGGCGGCACCATTGATGTGATAAATCACGCTGATGGACTCGTGTGCGAAGCGTGTGCAGCATCGACATCCCTTATGAGGGAACAACTTCCTTTTCAAGGGTCATAATTCCCTGTTTTCCACCAACGATGACTTGATGAGCAAGTCCAATGAATAAACCATTTTCAACTACTCCCGGGATCATATTGATGTCAATCTCCATTTGCTCTGGATCCTGTATGCGATCGAATTCACAATCAAGAATATAGTTGCCATTGTCTGTGATGTAGGGATCATCCATGATGGTACGAAATGTGACTTCACAATCGAATTTTTCTAATACTTTCTTTGTTGCTTCCCATTCGTATTTGACCACTTCAACGGGCAGTGGAAAATCAATTCCTAGTGATTTCACCACTTTTGAGTCATCAACGATGATGATTACTTTTTTGGAATGAAAGGCGATGATTTTCTCCCGGGTCAACGCACCTCCACCTCCTTTGATCAGGTTGAGATGTTGATCGACTTCATCTGCTCCATCAATAGTAAGATCGATTTCACCGGATTCGTTTAAGGTGGTAAGGGGGATATTATATTTCATTGCTAGTTTTCGTGTTCGTTGTGAGGTTGGTATTCCTTTAATGGATAAACCTTCTTCAACCCGTTTTGCAAGGCTTTTCAAAGCATATTTCACCGTTGATCCGGTGCCCAGGCCGAGAATCATTCCATCTTCAACATAGTCAACTGCTTTTTCAGCTGCTAATCTTTTCATTTCCTCTTGGTCCAATTCGTCACCATGGGGTGAATGTCTTGATAGTACAAAAATTTATACTTATTTAGGTGATTACCGATGATGAGTGCCTATGCTATGTGAATGTGAGCAACACGGGTATTATCGTGGAGAAGTCTGCCCGATTTGCGAAGAAAAAGGAAAATTCTTAATGAATGACCGAGAATTGAACTCATTGAGCAGAATTATTGCCGGAGCGCTGCGTCATTTCCCAGATAAACTTCATCTTCCCATGGATGGTCATGGATGGGTGGAGATGTCAGCGTTGATTAATGCGATTGGGACCAGTAGGTCTGGGTTCAACTGGCTTCGACCACATCATATTAGAGCCCTTGTCGCCACTGATCCTCGAGGCAGATATCAAATTGATGGAGGTATGATTCGGGCAAAATATGGGCATTCTATTGATGTAGATTTGGATGATTTACCTGAAACTCATGCTGATGAATTGTTTTATCCGGTGACTGAAGAAGAATCAGATATCGTGGTTGAAGGAGGGATTCACCCGGTTGATCGTAAGAAAGTGCATCTGAGCATCACCCTACAAAAAGCAATTGAGGCGGGAAGAGTGCGAACTGATCAACCGATGATCCTTCGAGTTGATGGGAAACAAGCACGAGAGGATGGTGTGAAAATCTATCAGGCAAGTGAAGATGTTTGTGTGACCGATGGGATTGATGCAAAATATATTTCAAAGGTAGAAGACGAACAAGTCCAAGATCTCATCAAAGAAAACACTTAATTACCTGGTTATAATTGTCTGCGGAAATAACCTTGATTTCTTTTTTGGGCTTGTAGCTCAGCTAGGTAGAGCAATCGGCTCTTAACCGATTGGCC
>CAZQMI010000002.1:32263-57881 GCA_964594475.1 uncultured Thermoplasmatales archaeon | reverse complement strand
TATGTACAAATCCAGAAGGAAAACAACATATCAAATGTCATCTGGCACTATTTTAACAATTCACATAAGTTTAATTGAATAATATGATTAAAAATGATTAGTAACACATGGAAAATAATCTAGATTAAAATATAATCTTATAAGTGAAAACAAATTGAAGGGAAGGATTAAGTTATGTTATTCTCCATACCAAAAACTATTTTGATTGACATCAACAAATAAACCCATTCCTAAGGACACCGTAAAATCAAAAGAAGATGGACCACCGACGATGTAGGTTTGATACTGCTGAACACTAGCATTCCACATGCTCACACTCTGACAACCCGCTATTGTATTGGCAATATTACTTGCTAAGGTATCACCAGTGTTATACCATCCAATCAAATTCCAACCGGTGTTCAGTGATATATTGACTGCATCGATGAGTGAATCAGTAAAGGTACAATTATCAACCTGATTAACGTCAACAAAATATCCCACCCCTGACTGTAATGGGAAGTCAAAAGAAGAAGGCCCATTCACGATATAGGTTTGATAGGTCTGGAGCAAGCTATTCCATGAGCTAACTCCAAGACAACCAGAGATATTTGATGAGATATCAGATGCATAGAGATCGGCTTCCATTGGTATAGTTATCAGATTCCATCCAGGTTTGGTCTGAATCGTATGAACCCTAATATTTCGATATGTTGTATGATCATTACCGTCATCATCAGTAACTGTCAGTGATACATTGTAATCTCCATCACTTGCATAGGTATGAACCGGATTAGCAATAAATGCTTGATTGCCATCACCAAAATCCCATAAATATGCAATGATATCACCATTATGATCAACGGAATAGTTTGCATTAAAATACACCGTTGCCTGATTACTCTCAAAGGCAATGAGTGCATATGAAATATCATCAAGGGTGATTATTGGATAGGCATCTATATTACTTCCACCCGGAATCAGATAGGGAGTATCAACAAAATGATCACTGTTATTGTCCCAGGCACCCTCAGTGCTTTCATCAAAATCAGACCAATAATTTCCACCCAAGGGATATCCTCTATCCCAACTGCTTTCACATTCATCATATGCATTTTGGGAATTATTGATCAATTGGTTCTGAAAAAGATTGTTATTATTTGATTTATCCAGTATTTTGATTCCTATCGCATTGGTTTCAACCGTGTTATTTGAAATTATATTCTCACAAGATGAATCATAAATCAGGATACCATGAGCATCATTATTTTTGATCGTATTGTTCTCAATAACATTTTCCGATGAAGATTGATCGAAAATGATTCCAGATCCATTCTGGTTATTCTTACTTATGATATTGTGATGTATCCTACAGTGTGAACTATTGGTTAATCGAATAGCTGCATCACTAAATCCACTATCATGGAGGGTAAAATTTGAGATAACAACATCATGGTTGAGAATAGTGATCACATCATCACTTCCACCGCCATCAACAACAGTTTCATTCTTTCGTTCACCGATAAGGCTAAGTGATTTATCAATTACTATATTTTCATGATATTCACCATTCATCACAAATACTGTCCCCTGCTCTGCGACCGCATCAACACCCCCCTGAATGGTGTCAAAATGATTATAATTCCAATTTGGCGTTGAGGAAGAATAATTATCATTGACAAAAACTTCCATTGGTACTGGTTCTGTGGTAAAATGAAACGTTTTACTCACATTATGTCTTGCATCATCAGCAAAAACTCGCCACCAATAGGTTGTATTAGAACTATTTGCCCCATCAAACATCCAATGTAACCTGCTTTCAGTCATCACATTTTTATTGACTTGATAGGTCTCCCAAGATACACCATCAGAGTAGTTTGATTGCCAGGTCACCGTGGTTAAATCACTGTTATTATCAGAAACCATGATATCCACCATGGGCTGTAATGAGATATCCGCTGAGTCATCTACAGGATGTTCATCATGGATCCAAGGGCTGTAATAATTATAATCAGTCCATATATTCGGAGAGGTGCCATCCATAACCTCAATTTTATCATTGACACCGTCACCATCAGTATCTTCAAGAAATGGTGACGTAGAATTCACATAAATCTCATCCCAATCATGCATACCGTCTCCATCACTATCACTATACGTATTATTCAATGTTGCATTATCAGGAATATTAAAAATAACATAAGATGGATAACTGTAGTTGCTTTTCACTCGTATCCAATTGCTCTGAAAAATACTCCATACACTATCCATCACAATAGCAAATTCATAGATGCTGTTATCAGTAAAAAAATGGGGTGAGTCAAAGTGAAGCACCTTGTTTTCTAATCGCCAGTGATGAGTATCATTCAACCAGACTGCGGCATCGTTTTCATCTACCGCATAATATTCCTCATATGAATCATCATCATGATATTTCAAATGATCATAACTATCACTAATGCCAGCATATCTCAGGGTTCCGTTGGTAGTATTCCACCAGAAGTGAAACAGGATATTTTCTATACATAAATCCTGCATACTGCTTTCATTATTGTACCAAAACCCAACATATCCACCACACTGTCGTTGACTGATTGATCCATCCTTTGGAGGACGTGAACTATTAAGAAATCCAGTGTCATTTGTACTGCTATCTGGACCCTGATCACGAATGAGTCTATCCTTTTTGTCAGTATCACTGGAAGTATAGGATGTAAATGGATACAAATAAAACGCTTGCATTGAAGCATAACTACTATTTGTTTGTGTACAGTTCAAATACACGCTCCTTCGAACGGTCGATCCACCAATACCAGATTTACTCCATGGTTGCAAATAGGTATTTTGTAATGAGTCTTTATACCAAATATCGAAGCTATATTGATGGCTTTGTTGAATTGAGCTTAAATCATCAATATTATTTGCATTAATGACTGCGCTATAATTGTTTCCACCTTCATGGATCATCTCCGTATCATTATACCAGATTTCATGGGTCATATCATAAAAATGAACCATGGCGATCTCTATACCATCATTATCTGAAATATCCGCCCAAATTCGCATTTCAGCTTCCTGTTGATAACTCTGATTGACAAAATAGCCTTCGTTTACATTACTGTCGGTTTCATCAACATCCGACCAATATGGTCTCCCATGATCGTTAGGATTTCCTGCAAACTTAATGTTGATATGGTTTCTTCCACTTTCAGGATCAAACAGTAGATTCTGTTGAACTTTTATTAGCTCCTTCTCATTTTTGACACCCTTTATCATAGGATGTTGGTGAAAAGAAATACCAGATCCAGATAAAAAAATGATAATAAAGAATATTGAAATAATCCAAATCGTTTTCTTTTTTGAAAAAATGTCCCCTAATAAATTTTGCATTAATTGTAGTATGTGTTACAATATTACATAAGTCTTTGGATTGATGCAGACATTATTTGATATGATAGTAATAATTAAAAAACATATTTTGGATAACATAAGTTAAATTATATAAATTTTATAATTTCAAAATCCCACAATATGCATTTATTAGATGAAATATAAATTTAACATCATTTAAATCTTTAACCCTCAAAAGCAAAATTCAATCATCAAAAAATCACTGTTCAGTTTGACAATAAAAATACTAAGTGACAGATAATCTAAAAAATGTTTTAAGTTGCAAGACAAATAGATAACTTGAATGCTCATTTACATCATAATTTGATATGTTGCCCATTTTGTAACAGATGCACATTTTTCCCTAACGCATATCCCATATCTGTCGAAAGCGTGGCAACTGATGCAAGTTTTCCCATATCACCATGCCCGGGGATAATATTTTCCGGTTGAACAATCTTAATCAGATCCCGAATGTCCTCCCTGGAGGCATGACCTGAAACATGGATATCTTTGAAAATCCGGGCTTTTTTATGATGAATCTTATGATCCAAAATCTTCCGATTCCCCTGAATAGTAGGAGTAGGAATCACACCACAGGCAAAAATAACAAAATCATTTGGTTGTAGCTGCAATGGAATATCATCATTAACTATTTTTGACAATGTTGCGTTTGCTTCACCCTGACTGCCTGTCGCTACGATCAAATAATTTTCTTTCTTCTTATTAATCTCAGCTAAGCGTTTCTTAGATCGATATGGACTTTTAATGATCTCAGCTTGCTTTGAAAAATTCACAAAATCAAATTGTTCAGCAGCAGTAATATACTCATAAAGAGATCTACCAAGGAATACAACCTCACGACCGAGATCACCGGCAACATCCATAATGGTTTTCTGCCGAGCAATGTGAGATGAAAACGTGGTAATAAACATGCCCTGCTTTTCTGTTTCCATCCCCAATAAGACATCACGAAGCATCTCCTTGGCAACAGATTCAGAATAGGTCTTGTTCTCCTTCTCTGCATTGGTGGAATCTACAATTAACGCCAGCGTGTGTTCCCTGCTGAGTTGCCGTAACCGCTGTTTATTTGTTGTCTGACCAATCACTGGATGATTATCAAACTTATAATCAAGAGAATATAGGATATTGCCTGCTGGAGTAATTACATTGATCATACATGACTGGATCACAGAATGAGTAGCAAGGATAAACTCAATAGTGATTGTATCAGAGATTTTATAAGATGAATTCGGTGAAATGCAGACTTGTTTATTTTTCAGTTTCCCCCCATTGTTCGCTTCTTTCTGCTGGAGAATACGACTGGTGTATGGCGTCGTTAGTATTGGAACATCATAATACCCGGCAAGCCAAAATACAGCTCCAATATGATCAAGATGTGCATGACTTAATACAATAGCTTTGATCTTCTTTTTCAAATGATGAATCGGTCGATCATCAGGGATGACATCCTCATTGATGAGTTTTTTTGATGAACACTTTTGGATTTCATCTTGAAAAGGTACAAATCGATCCATGTAGACGCCCATGTCAAGGATGATTGCTTCGTTGTTAACCTCAATACAGGTCATATTACGACCGACTTCGTCAAACCCGCCAAGTCCATATATTTTGACATTCATTGATGTATTCTCCCTCAAATGATCTTTTCTTTATGTGATGATAGATGATTGAGATTTCAAATTTTCCTATATCTTCAAAAAAGAATAGTAAATACCATGTGTATATGGTGATCTTATTAAATTCTTTTTATGATCAATTCCCTAAACATGCTGCTTCATTCTTATCTTGAAAAAAGAAAAATGTATGGGAATGAAAGTGAACCTGCATTAATGAAGCAATATTATGTTTTTAGCTATATTTCGAGCCAATAATTTATAGATTAATTAAAAAGAATCTCTTGAAATCTGCTATTCTAATCGAAGCAAGCTCAGGGATATTAAACCCAGGAAGGAATAAAAATGATTTGCAATTGAAATCAAGAAACTAAGACCGTATTAAATATGAATTGTATCGTTATATTAACTCTATGAAAAATGTATGCCTTCCTATTATGAAATAGGGGTAAGCCCTATTTCATACCCATAAACAATTCTTCGAATTGTTGAATAATATGGTAAATTAACGCGAGGAGGGAGATTCGAACTCCCGTGGTCAAAAGACCAAAGGATTAGCAATCCTTCGCCGTAGCCAGGCTGGGCCATCCTCGCAGCACTCAATTGTACAGGGAAATACTGCTTCCCGATAAAAAGATTATGCTTAAATGGAAGCAAATAATTAAAATAGCAACCACTCATTAAAACAGCTATTCATGGAAGATTGGACAGAAAAATATAGACCAACAACATTACATGATCTCATAGGCAATAAAAAAGCGATTAAGCAGTTGAAAAACTGGGCCATCCAATGGAAACAGGGAAAACCAAAAAAGAAAGCTGTAATTCTTGACGGAAAGGCTGGAATCGGTAAAACCAGTGCAGCCTATGCATTAGCTCATGATTTTCATTGGATACCGCTAGAACTCAATACCTCTGATGCAAGAAATGAACAATGCATCAAAGCAGTAGCCACAGCGGGAGCAACTCATCAAACCTTTAATGATCAGGGGCAATATGTGACTACGTCATCTGGTGGTCGAAAACTCATCATACTTGATGAAGCAGATAATCTCTATGAACGAATCAGTGGAGCTCAGGTGGGTTCTCAACTTAGCGATAAAGGTGGAAAAAAAGCAATCATCGACACCATCAAGATTACGCAACAACCCATTATTCTTATTGTCAATGATTACTATAATTTGACGAAGGGGAGTGGAGCTGCTTTGAAAAAACTTGCTCTTCATCTTCGATGGTATCCACCATTTCCTAGTCATATCCAACAGCTGCTTCATTCAATATGTCAAAAAGAACAAATCAAAACAAATACATCAGTTCTTCAAACGATTAGCATTCAATGTCAAGGTGATATTCGATCAGCTGTACGGGATTTACAATCAATCTGTGTTAATAAAACAGAGATTTCAAATGATGATATCATGGTTCTTGGCAACCGAGATAGAAACATGATTATCTTTGATGTATTAAAAACAGTTTTTACCACCCAGCAATTCGATCAAATCAAATATCAGATACGAAACCTGGATATCGATCCCAGAACTTTTCTTTTTTGGGTATCAGAAAATATTCCAACCTCATATCAAGATCATTATGATATGTCACATGCATTTGATATGATCTCAAAAGGCGATATATTCCTTGGAAGAACCTTCAACCGACAACATTATCGATTCTGGGCTTATGCATTAGATTTAACTAGTCTTGGTGTATCAGCAGCAAAAACTCATCGAGTTCGTCCATCAAAGTATCGATTTCCAAGTTGGCTTAAAAAACGAAAGAGACAGAAAAAAACCATTTCATCAAACCAACTTCCATCTGAACTTCTTTCATCATATCTTCATTGTTCCAATAAAAAAACATTGGATATGATTCAATCGTATTATTCAGGTCTTATACAAAACGATCCAATGCTTTTCGAATCATTACTGTCTCTTGTTCATCTTAAAAACAAGCAACCCACATCTGCATTTGGATTAAACCATACCTCTGAAAAGAAGGAAAAAAATCAGAAAAAGGAAAAAAAATCATCTGAAAAATCAACAAATGATATTAGAAAAGAAAAAAAGGAGGATGTTTCAGAAGAAAATGAATCGAAAAATCAATCCTTACTCTTTGATTTTTGATTCCATGTTCTCCAAATGACTCATAATCTCAACCGTCTGTTGTTTGTAGTATGGTTTCAGTTTATGGTAAGTATCATCAGCCATCTTTCCAGATCGATGCATTTTTTCAATTTCCTTTAATACATCCATAAGCAGGTTTTTCTCAGTGCTCAATACATCTTCAGATTCAAAAATACGTTTTCTTACTTTCCCATTTTTCTTTTTTCGAATACCATAAATCAATGAAACAAGCAATAAAATAATGAGTAGAATGGTTAACGTCAACGTATAGACATTGAAAAGAGCAGTATCCGTGGAAGATGGAAAGGAAACATTTATTGATGAATCTTTTGTAAGAAAATCAGCTGAGGAGATCAGTTGTTCATCGTATCTAATGGTTAGGGAAGAAGTGTTTCTCAGCATGGTTTTTGAATATTGAGTAAGTGCTATCGGAAGTAAATAGGTTATTTCAAATGGATAAGAATCCGACCATTGATAATCAATAGTAGTTATATTCGACTGATAGATATGATCCTGAACAAGTGAGGTAGGAAGAACGGTATTGTTCACCGTAACTTTGATCTCCTCTGCATTATTAGGAATCCAAATTAAGATAACAGTGGTATCATTATCAACAGCTGATGCGAAATCAATCTGTTCTCGTACATAGAGATACTCTTCACCGGATGTAATCTGAATGACATGATCTGATGCATCTACAGCACTAATCGAACCTAAAGAGAACAACATGGTACAGGCAAATAGGCTGAAAATACTGACCTGAAGGAGTTTTCGATTCATATTTATCCGCTGCTCAATATTTCACAAGTATATATGTATTTCGAAAAATGATTCTTTCAGTAGAGAAAACAAATATGGTTTCTGTTATTAGAATAATAAAACATAATATTGATATGTGAATCTTTTCTTCGAGTAAATAAGGGATAAAAAGTACCATATGAATCATGTTTTTGATTGTTTATGTTTTCTAAGAACCATAGCAATAATGATACAGGCAAGACCAATAAATGAAACAACCATCGGTATCTTATAATTGCCAAGCAATAAATCCATCCCTGTTGCGATAATAAGCATAAACCCAATAACTGCAAGTGGTAAGGCAAGTCTTGAATCATTCTCTCCTGGCATATTATGTGTTTCAAAATACACATCTGCATTTAAAGCCTTGCAAGAAAAAAGGAGCGGCAAGCAAACGGCTTAATGATAATGGAAAATATGATTTCTTTGCTTGACTCGAGTTGCCTTATACCCTTTGTTCATGGAATCAACTGCCATCCGAGTATTCTTCGTATAGATACCAACTGAGCCTTTTTCAATGAACCATAATCCAATTTGATGTTCTTTCATTTCCGTTACCACTAAAAGCAGATTTCTGTTGCTTCATCAATATAAATATTTCTTTACAGTTCTATCCAAAAAATCTGAATGCTAGATACCTATACCCAATGTGGTTTTTACCAAGACTCCAATGAAAAAAGAAATACCCGCAACCCCTAGACTAATTCCTGCCATCTCAGCGAATCGTTTTTTAAACGAATATTCTTTTGCAACAGATACGTAATAATTGAAGAATGCTATAATAGCAATTGCAATCACTAAAGAAGAGGCTAAACTAATGAAGGGATCAGTAATTAACAGAAAAGGAAGAATCAAAAAGAAAACAGTACAAACATAGGCTGTAGCAGTGTAGACTGCCGCCTTTCCTGCATGTTTTCGTTGTTCATGAGATGCAGAAAGGTATTCACTTGCCCCCATCGATAATGATGCCGCAATACCAGTGATCAAGCCAAGAACCGCGATGACCTGAGGATTCTGTAAAGCAAATGTGAATCCAGCCAGCGCTCCAGTGAGTTCAACCAATGCATCATTTAACCCAAGCACAATGGAACTCATATAGACTAATCGATCCTCATGCATCATATCGATTAATTTCCGCTCATGATCTTCCTCATCCCTTGTTATCTTTTTTAGTTCTGGATATTGTTCACCGATTTTTTTATAGGTATCTTGCGCCTTTTGCTCTGCGTTTTCAAGCAGTTTCAAGGCAAACGTAAAACCAAGAAGACGAGCGATAAGAATATAACAAAAAACCTTGAATTTTTTTGCTTTAAGCTTTTGTTTAGTATATTGCTTTAAGATTGTATAATGATTTATTTCATCAGAGGCAATTGATAAGAGGATTTCTTTATTTTTCTTTCGTTTGGTTTTTTTTGATAACGTTTTATAGATAACATGCGCATCGATTTCGTTTTGCTGATCCTGAAGGAGTTCCTTTTCAAAGGCTGCCGAACTCTTTTGTTTCATTAATATCAAAACTTTTCAAACCATAAAAAAACATTTAAAAAAGAAAAATAGTTGGAATGGAATTACTCTCTCTGTTTTCCCTCTTCGAAAACAACCTCAATTTCAATCCCATGTTTTTCCTCTATTTTTTTCTTCATTTGTTGAATGTCTCTAACAGCATCCTGATCTAATTCCCGAGGAATGATAATCGTTGCATATTTTTCCATAGATACCCTTAACCACAATTCTACTATAAAGCAAAATACGGTCATGATTTAAATATCTTAGTTTCATCACCAATTAATATATCATCTTACCGTTTAGAAAATATTAAAAATAAAGTAATTCTATGTTCTATATGAATTAAATGAAATATAACAAACGAATGATCATATATTTTTGTATTATTATATTTATTAGTGGCACATTTGTACAAACGTCATTATCATTGCAACATACACATCAACATTTACCCATTCAAATAGGTTTAACAAATAATCGGTTCTTCCTCTGGTCACAACCAAATCAAGATGCACCCGATGAAGGCTATCCAGTTATACTCCTATTCCATGGTGCAGGTCAACATGCATTCTCCTGGATTTTAGGCTGGAACCAATGGAACAAAGCACAAAAGACATTCCCTCAAGTTGCTCTCTGCCAAGGATACCTTATTGTATACCTCGAATCACAACGTCCAATAAGACCAGGTCCTCGTGCATGGGATGTATTTACAATACAAGCAACCGAAAATAAAGATATCATCTATGTTCAATCCATCATTGATTATTTAGAATCTTTACCGATAAACATTGATACAAACAATCTGTTTTGTGCCGGTTTTTCCTCTGGAGCCTTTATGTGTAGTCGATTAGCATTAAACTGTGGAGAGTTATTCAGCGCTGTTGCTCTTAACTCAGGTTGTAACGCTGATCGCATCATTCTCACCAATCGTGGACCCGTGTTTAATTTTAGCAAAACAGTAGATACTCCCACCAGTCATCCACCCACCCTGCTGCTCCATGGCACCACTGATCAACTAGTCCCTATTGGCTGTTCTACTCAATATCAATCCGATCTACATGAGGTAAACATACCCTGTATGCTCATCATCGATCCAACTCAAGGTCATATCTGGTTGAGTTCTCAAAATAATCAAATCTTACAGTTTTTCGATCAATATGCAACTACCTAATCAATTCATTCAGTATCATTAAATATGATTAAGTTATATTGAAAATCACTGAGGGATACACGGTGAAAGGAAAGATGATTGAAAAAAAGATACATTGTCCAAATTGTGACTATGAATTCATGATCGCGGGTAAACCAAAACAAACTATTACCTTGAACTGTCCTAATTGTCACACATTCGGACGTTTTCAATTTCCAGCAGAAAAAACCAAATCACCTACTAAAGATTGTTTCACCGAATTAGGAGAACAATGTTTTCATCGACTTCGCTTGTTCAACGCGGTGATGGGCGTATTTCATCTGATCCAGGCGTTTTTGATGCTGATTATAAGTAATGACTATACCCTTCCTATGACCTATACAACTCCTGAATTTAATGCCACCACTCAGACTATCACACCGGTAGCTGTCAGTTTTATCGATATTCGCATCGGGCCCTTGGTTGCTCTTTTTCTGTTTATGTCAGCAATAGCTCATTTTCTGATTGCATCCGTTCTTTACCGCTGGTATGTAAAAAAACTAAAAACTCAGATGAACCCCGCACGATGGATCGAATATTCATTTAGTGCGAGTTTAATGATTGTGATCATCTCGCTGCTGGTCCGCATTTATGATGTAGGAACCATTCTTGCCTTGTTCACCCTCACCGCGGTGATGAATCTGATGGGGCTGATGATGGAACTACATAATCAAACCACCAAACAAACCAATTGGACCTCCTATATCATCGGCTGTATAGCAGGATTTGTGCCCTGGGTGGTCATTTTCATTCCATTGATTACTGCTAAATCCGTTCCTGATTTTGTGGTCGCTATTTTCATCACCATTGCCATCTTCTTCAACCTATTTGCCATCAACATGTTTTTACAATACAAGAAAATCGGCAAATGGCGAGACTATCTTTATGGCGAAAAAATGTACATAGTCCTCAGTTTAGTAGCAAAATCAGCTCTTGCCTGGCAAGTGTTCTCTGGAACCTTAGCACCAGCTTAAGGCACTGATGATACTTAAATCAACAGAAAAGTTGGAACATGTAACTCACCATCAGTTCTAATGATAATTGTATTGATTATTGCACGTATGATATCAACTGGACCAAAGAACTCTCCCTTTCCAATGGTAAACACATAATCTCCACCTTGATGAAAGGGATCCCATACACAGAGATAATACTCACCAGTGGTAGACAATGTCTCATCAAGCACCGGCCCCTCATAATATGATTTTCCACCGAATGGTTCGAAAAAGGTTTCTCTAGGCTCACCAGGGTCAACATTTTCCATGATTATACCGCCATATCCAGCAGGAATGGTAAATGGAACTGTTTGATTAATAGAAGGCAAATCTGGACCGAGCAAAGCAAACCAGGGAACGAAATCTTCATAATAATCGTCGACTACTGGAACAATCAATTCAGCATAGATATTTACCGGTTTTTTGCCTACTTTGAACAAAAAAACATCAACATCCGTGCCTGTATCAACAGGTTCTAACCAAGCATAAAACGCTTTTGAAATCTCAATCATCTTCCATACATAAAACGGATTTTCCTCAGAGTAATCATTTCGTTCAATATAGGGGACATGAGCAGATGCAACTCCAGTAAGACAGAAAATAACAACAACGCTAATCAGCATTAGAAAAATTCTTTTCAAATAGATACCTCCATAGAATATAATAATAGTTCTAATTTAAATAATTACTGACGATATGTTGTGAATTATTTCGTTTACATTCAAAAATGATGGGTATTGTCTAGGAAAAGAATGATTTCTTTATCGTTTTCGCCCAATAGATAAACGGCGTATCACAAATTGCGACAATTATTTTCAACATCAATGATGTAAGAAAGATCTGAGCAATTACCTCCCACGAAAAAACCCCCACAAAGGCAATCAGGGTAAACACCGCGTTATCTAACAATTGACTGGAGATGGTTGAAAGATTATTACGAAGCCATAAGCGTTTTTTACGCTCCCGTTTTTTCAATTGATCAAAAAACCACACATCATGATTCTGAGAAATAACATAGGCAACAACACTAGCAAAAGCGATTCGAGGAAGCACTGAGAAAACAGCAGTTAACTGCTCACTAATCATATCAGATTCATCAGGAGTAAACAATAGGGTTACCTGCATGATAACTGTGGTAGCCAGTAATACAAAAAAACCAATCCATACTGCGTTTTGCGCATCTTTTTTTGAATGATTCTCATTCAAAATATCAGTAACTAAGAACAATGATGAATAAATCACGTTTCCAAGTGCTGTTACCAATCCAAAGACCTCAATGGTCTTCATAACCTGAATATTTGCTAAAATAACTGCAATTGCAGTCCAAACATACAAACCTGTTTTTCCAAACAGACGATAGGAAAACATCACCATGAAAAAACTAAGCAGCAATAACCCAATCCACAGCACTTCATTTTCCATTTCAAGACGAAAATATTTAACTCACTTATAACCTTTACATCCATGATGGGTTCCTTAACATTTCACCTAAAATCCTTAGATAATCAAGCTCGGTATGGACAACTACACCTACCTCATGGAACCATTGACACACCAGCACTGATGCCAGTTGCGACAAAAGCAACAGTGAAAGCTCTTTCATCAGATGATCTTTATGAAATAGATACGCAAATCCTTATTTGTAATACCTATCATCTCATGCTTCAACCAGGAGCAGACCTAATCAATGAACTTGGTGGTTTACATCAATTCATGAACTGGACCAAACCAATTGTTACTGATAGTGGCGGGTTTCAAGCCTTTTCACTTGGCCTGGGAAAAAAACATGCCGTAGGAAAAATGTTTTTTCCAGATGAACATCAATCATCAGGTAAACAAAAGGGAACATCAATTGCACAGGTAACAGATAAGAAAATATCATTTCGATCAATTTATGATAACTCAAGGCAATACTTAACACCAGAAAAATGCATTCGCATTCAGGAAAAACTAGGAGCAGATATGATCCTTGTTCTCGACGAATGTACCTCTCCATTATCAAGCAAGGAATATACCGCAAAGAGTCTTCATCGCACCCATCTATGGGCCAAACAATGTTTAAAAGTACATCAAACAGATCAAGCACTCATCGGCATTATTCAAGGTGGCCACTGGCAAGATCTCCGAGAACAAAGCGCCCAATATATCGCCTCTCTTCCCTTTGATGGATATGCCATTGGCGGATCACTTGGAAAATCAAAAAAAGATATGCATCATGTGCTCGAATGGACTATCCCTTATCTTTCAGCAGAAAAACCACGACATTTATTAGGAATCGGAGTGGTCGAAGATATCTTTGAAAGTGTCAAACGAGGAATCGATCTCTTTGATTGTGTTTCACCAACACGCATTGCACGAAGTGGCTATGCTCATATTAAACCACCACAGGGAACAAAGAAAAATAAATATCGAGTCAAAATCTCAAGCATAAAATACAAACAAGATAGCAAACCACTTGATCCACAATGTAGCTGTAACGTTTGTCAGAAATATACTCGTGCTTACATCCATCATCTCTTTAAAACAGAGGAATTACTGGGTTATAACCTCATCAGCTATCATAATCTTCATTTCATGCTTCAGCTCATGAAAGATATACGATCAGCAATCAAAGATCAAGGATTTAATGAGTTGAAAAGAGAATGGATGAAGTAAGGTTTTAAGTGGGCCCGTCGAGATTTGAACTCGAGTTACTACCACCCCAAGGTAGAAGGATGCCAAGCTACCCTACGGGCCCAGGTTAAAGAAAGAAGGTTAAGAATGGAAAAAAATATTCTTTGATATAGTTTATGGTTTCCAGAGTGGTCCACCCAATGGAAACACTGTTTTTCCTGCCATGGTATTGATTAATGTTGCAGCAGCAGCATAAAATGATAACACAGAGGTAAATAGCAGAAAGATTCCTCCTATAAGAGCTGAAGCACCCGTTAGGTAATGAGGAATGAGACCAATGACTGCTATATCGACTACAATAAGGATGCTAAAGAGAACCTTATTGGTCATCAATGATGCAATGGTTGCAATGATGCTGAAAATAAGAATAGCCATTAATCCATATGCATAATGTGTTATATCAAACGTTACTCCACCGAAAATGGTAAACAGTAAGGTAAAAGCAATGGAATACATAGTCATCGCATAAGTACTAAACACGGTAGCTCCAAAAATATTATTCCGTTTAAATTCCATGACACCAGCAACTAATTGTGCACTGGCTCCAAAGAATAACACCCAGGGAACCATGAGTAACTTATCAGATCCAGATGTTAATCCAAGATATCCTGATCCAATGACGAATGCAGCAACTGCAAGTCCGATCAGACCAAGGGCAGCAGGTTCTGCAGGCATGTATACTTCTTTGATTGTGGCAGCGGTTCCAACTGTTTTTTTGCTCATGATTCAACTCCTTTTTATCCCTTGAATAAAAACCCTCATAAAAACCTTTTTAGAAAAAACCAATTCAACCAAACTTTAAGTTTTTATAGGAAAAGTGTGTTAAGGGGATGGCACAAGGGCGTGTAGCTTAGCTTGGATGGAGCACCCGGCTGATAACCGGGAGGTCGCCAGTTCAAATCTGGCCCCGCCCACTTTTTTATCTATCATTGTTTTATTTCATCAAATACATACTCATCCCATGATCGTAAACCCATAGCAATTTCACATTCGACAGGGGTAATAACCGGTGTTTTATAACGAGTGTAATCATCAATAGCTACTCGTGGGCAGAGCGTAGAAACAAAACAATCAATGGTTGGAAAGGATTCCAAAACGCTTGGGGACATAAAATCAACGGTGAAAAGAAATGACTTTTTCTTCCTTTTCTTTATCAGGGTATGAATGCGTTCAGCAAGCGTTTTTCGTTGCTGTCCAATTTTTAATCCGATGAGAATACCAAAACTAGTTGCGGTTTTCGCCTGTGCAATCGCACCATAACGCTGCCGAAGAATACTGTCTCTAAATTCAATAAGTTCATCTTTTTTCACCTGCTGCAAATAGGGATCAGCAATAACCACTGGTTTTTTCACCGAAAGAAGAAGACCAAGGGAGTGAAACACCCCGCTTCCAATAAATAGAAAGGAATCAACTGAATCAGCAATCATTGTGCCAGCGGAAAAATTACAGCCCAGAATCTGGCCTTGGCCATCAATACGAGCATCACCGTTTGAAAGAACCGGGGTAAAACCTTTCTTTCTTAAAAGAGATTTCACCTTACCTAGCATATGGAGATGTTGTGCAGTGGTAAGAATACCAATACGATTTCCTTCAAGATGAGACATAGCCTGTTGTACAATAGATCCAATTTCATGTGTTGAAATGACTTCTACAAAAAAAATAGGAATACTCGGCTTTGCCGTTATCAATGATGGAATAGGGCGATGGCCCAAATGAACTACTGCTTCAATGTTCAAAGACGCTAACATATCACTTGAAATAAGATCACAAGCTCCAAAACAAGGATCAACCTGAATGTAACAACTTGCTTGGGTTTTCTGTTCAATCATATCTGAAAGAAAGATCGCCTTATGTTTCAATCCTTCTGGGACCTGGAGTAACACCGGGTTGATCTGAGACGACTTGATTTGTTCAATAACCGGTTCAATATCAATAGTAAATCCCATAAGCTTCATGAAGACACCTGTGCATTAATAGCGTCAAGAACACTTTGGAATCTGTTCATTCTTTTTTGAAAATCCTGCTGTGCCATATCAATAATGATATGAAATTCATCATCTGTAAAGGATTCAAAACTTTTTTTCTGTTGCTGGTAAATTTCCCATCTCCCATCAGAGACCGTTTCTTTTTTCAACCGTTCCTCAAGCCATCTTTTCGCAACTGGTTCTGGACAAACACATTCAATAGCTAGATAAATAGCATTTTGATTCCTAGCAATTAACTGTGCCTTATTTCGATATGATCTTTGTTGAAAGGTTGCATCAAGAACGACGTTAGATCCCTTTTTTAGGATATCCTCAGCATGCTGAAGCATTGTATCGTACGTTTTAGCAACTCGATCTGGTGCATACAATCCAGTATCAAATTCATCATGATGCCGTTCAAATTTATCAATTCCAGCCAGTTTCTTTCGAATGATATCGGTGTTCAAGGTCACTGCATGATAATCCACTGAAAGCTTAGAAGCAAGAGTTGATTTCCCAGTTCCAGTCAACCCGCTGACTATAAAAATGATTGGTTTTTTCTGATAGAGGGGTAGAGAAAAAAGTTCCGCATAATATTTCGATAAGATAAAATACCGCTGAGCAGTATTAATGATTTCATTTCTTTTTTCCTCAGAAATCTGATCATCATTGAGTTGAAACCCTAACACCTTTCCTCGTACATAAGCCCGATATGATTTATAAAAATTCAAGACCTCAAACAAATCAGAATCATTGCTTTTTGATACATAATCATTGATTAAAAAACTTGATAAAAATGGATGATTCATCATATCTAGATCCATAGCCAAAAAACCAATATCAGAAGCAACATCAATATAACGGAATCGTTTATTAAATTCAATGCAGTCAAAGATACAGATATCATCATTGATTACGATATTTCCTGAATGAAGATCTCCATGACAATCACAGATTTTTTTTTGATCAATTCGTTTTTCAAATATTGATGCGTTTTTCTTGAAAAACTCATTGTTTTTTTTCTGAATGTATTCAAATTGATCCGTAGATACTGTCACATCCTTCATTTCTTCAGTTTGGTCAAAATTCTCAACAATATTTTGCTTCACTGCATCCAAAGATCCATAGGTTTCTGCTTGCTGGCAGAGCGCTTGTGTGATATAAAAATCTACTAAGATATCATTGATTAAACGAATATGTTCTTTAGTTACCATTTCATGCTGAAGCATCTCCTTCATCAATTTATCCTGTGAGAATCGATGCATTTTCACCGCGTAATCAATGATTTCACCACTTCCATTGATGAGAAGAGAATTATTTCCCTGTTCGGTGATGGTTACTACTTTATCATAGATACTTGGACATAATCGTTTATTAAGGCGGACTTCCTCATAGCAATAATACTTTCTTCTTTCCAATGTTGAAAAATCAAGGAATCCAAAATCAACTGGTTTCTTAATTTTATAGGCACTTTCTCCAACCAATACCACCAAAGATATATGGGTTTGTATCAGAGTAACCGGAACTGAAGAATTCAATCCATAGGTTTCAGGATTTTTCAACTCCTGAACAAATGTAGATGATCGCATATACTGATTTGAATTCAAAAGCTCTTAAAAAACCTTGTTCACCTTATTCATCAATATAAAATAATAACATATATGATATGAATAATCAATAGTAATATTGATGCTGGAACAAAAACCCTATACATACGAGTGGTATCAGTTTTTAAAAATTCACTACTAAGAACATTACAAAGATGAATCGGAGAAATCAAATATCCAACGAATCCACTCATAAACAGGATACTGACAATCCCAATAATATCAATAGACAAGGTGGAAAAGAATGGTTCAACTAAAATATAGGAAAGTGTAATCCCACTCAACAAATATCCCGTTAATATGCCAAGGATAAACGGAAACGTAATCACAATAAAAATCATAGGAATCGGTAATTGACTCAAAAACGAAAAAATTGCTTGATTTGCACCAGAAACGGAAAATACCTCTCTAAACAACATAATACCCAGAATCACCACAGCAAGTTTCCAGGTGAGACCATTTTTGATAAACTGTTTATACCGTTGAAAAGAAGTATCAGAAAGAAAAAACAATAAACATATGCTGAATATGACCCCTAGAATAAATGCCGGAAACAATGAAGTAACACCAGCAAAGGATAATACTGAAAAACCCAGAGGTACTACTGGTGGCAACAGAAAGATCAACCCATTCAGTTGCTGTTTGCGGGTTTGAGTTTTTTTCGTGACTTGTTTTCCCTGAATAGTTCGTCTAAGGAGAATAAAACCAATACCAATCATCACCAGAAATGTAACCACATTCGCTTGAATTAAATGATACATATTAATCGCTGCTAAATCAGCAGTGATCAGAATAGCAGAAGAAATGGGATACACCGGAAACCAAATGTGACGAAACCAAATATTAAAAAAATTCTTCTGATTTTTCAATAACTGAAATTTTTCACCTTCTTCATCAACAACAGGAGCAGAAAACAAAGCACCACCAGGTACCGGCATCAACCCATAAATCGCAGGAATCAAAGCAATAGTTCCACCTTTTGAAAAAAACGATCGAAGACTTTCAATCAAAGCCGCAATGGCACCAGTATCCTGCATTAATGATGCCAACAGATAAATTAAAGTCATTAACACCATCAATTCAATGGTTTGAAACTGATAGGATTCTGTTTGAAAATCATAAATAAGCGCTTGAAGAACCGCTCTTACAATATCCTCAATTGAAACAACAAACAATGCACTTAAAGCAACAATACCAGATCCAAAAATCAAAGACAGACCAAAATTATAACGACGTCTAATCAGAAATACAATGGATGCAAACGCAAGGAGCACACCAAAAAGACTAAACATTAACCCCGTTGAACTCATCTAAAGGCCACCATGACCCATCAACACATGCTAATTAAATCCTTCGCTGCCGTTGAAGCATCATTGATAATTGAATCCTGATCAGCTAACGTAAACTGATAATCATGATATACCATTTCACCATTGATAATAGAAGTGCACACATCACTTCCCTTAACCGCGTACACTACATGAGAAATTGGATCATGACACGGAGCTAAATGAGGTTTTTTTAAATCAATGAGGATGATATCTGCCCGTTTCCCAGATTCAATGGATCCAACCATTTTATTCATTCCCAACGCCTTTGCACCCAGAATCGTCGCCATATCAAATACTGTTTGTGCTGTGAGTACCCGTGGATCCCATCGATGCTGCTTATGAACAAGGGCACAGAACTTCATGGTCTCAAAAAGATCAAGTGAATTATTGCTCGCTGCACCATCAGTACCCAGGCTGACTGCAATATCTGCTTTAAGCATCTCAGGAACCGGTGCATAACCACCCGTTCCAATCTTCATATTGCTCACAGGGCAATGAGAAACAGAAACACCCCTTTTTTGCATAGTGTCAATTTCAGTCTTGGTAATCCACCCACAGTGCGCAAGAATCATGTTCTCATCCAGCAAATTTAAACTATCAAATTGATCAACTGGTCGCTTCCCATAGGTTTCTTTGACTTGATACACTTCATCCCTAGTCTCCGCACAATGAGTATGTACTCTTACCTTATACCGTTCAGAGAGAGCTTTGACCTGAGATAACGATTCCGGTCCACATGTATAGGCTCCATGTGGAGCAATCACTGGAGTGATCAAATCATCATTTTTCCATTTATTTAAAAATTGTTCACAATTAGAAAACAAGTCTTCAGTGGGATACTCAGGCGTACCACTATCAATCAAAGCAAATCCAAGGAAGCCTCGAATCCCCATTTCCCGAGCAATATTTCCAATGGTATCTTCAAAAAAATACATATCTTGAAACAGTGTTGTCCCAGATGCAATCATCTCCAGAAATGCAAGTTTTGATGCTGCTGCAACCACTTCTTTATTCAATTTTGCTTCCACAGGCCAGATCCGTTCTTTTAACCAATCCTGTAACACCATGTCATCTCCATACCCGCGCAATAGTGTCATGGGAACATGAGTGTGAGTATTAATCAATCCTGGAAGCACTAACTTCCCATCTGCATCAATGATCAGATCTGCTTCAACTGAGATCGGATTTTCAGATATTTCAGTTATACGATTATCTTCAACAAAAACATCTCCAGTGTATATTCTACGTTTCTGATCCTGGGAAAGAATAAGACCATTTTTAATACGAATGCTCATAATCAATCACTTATTCATCATCTATACGATGAGCATCTCGCCATTTGGCATCAAAATCACGATGTAAGGATTCAACGATTTCCTTTTCAACCGTCCAAAACCCAATTTCATCCTGTTTTAACGGTCCAGATAGAATCAATGCACGGTCCTCACCTAAAACATAATTGCCAGCAATCTGTTTATGATGTCTGACATTTAATCCATCAAATCGATGTTTATCTTTATATTTATTCACCAGAATTTTTGCATTCGAATGAGCAGGAAGTCGAACTTCACCGAGATATTCAGCCATGATCTTCGGATTGTCAACTTCCGAAATATCCCACTCATAGGTCCGTCGAGATGAAGGAGATTCAGGTGTTGTCTTCTTTGTTCCAAATTCAATAGCAATAGCGACAACAACCACACCAATCCCAAAGCCTATTAATAAAGAGAGAACGTCCACCATTGACTTAACCCTTCCAACACTGATAACAGATTTCACTAATATAATAGTTTGCTTGTAAAAACATAAAAAAATGAAAAAATCCTATCTACATAAACAACCACAAATTAAAAATACCCAATCAGACTCATGCTCTCCTGTATCATTTCATCTCAGCATATTAACTGTCACAAAGAGGATTAATCATGAACGAATCATATATCGAAATCAATGGTTGGAACGCTCATATTCGGTTTTCATCAGCTCATATCATCCCAGAATATGAAAAATGCGGCCGACTCCATGGACACACCTATGCTATTCAGGCAAAAATCTTTGGAGAGACTGATGAAAAAGGGATCATCGCTGATTTCTCAGTAATCAAACAAAAACTTAGAGCAATTGCTAATAGCTTAGATCATAAAATCTTAATTCCAAACAAAAGCGCCGTGGTCAATATAACTCAAAATGATACATCTATAACAGTTACTTCTTTAGGCAAAACATACGTATTACCCATTCAAGATTGTGCCATATTACCCATTCCATCCACTTCAGCTGAAAATCTCTCATTATTTATACTTGATACATTCATAGAAGAATTTCAACCGCCATCAAACATCACCAAAATCATGATCGGTGTAGATGAAGGATATGGACAAGGAGCTAGAGTGGTTAAAAGAATCAATACAAAGGTGAATAATCATTCATAAAAAAGCAGTGGTCCTTCTCTCAGGGGGATTGGATTCTTCTGTGAGCTCATACATTGCAAAAGCATCTGGTTATGATCTTACCGCTCTTTCCTTTCGATATGGACAACAACATCAAAAAGAACTCAATGCGGCAACCAAGATCGGTAAAGACCTAGCAGTTTCTAATCATGTTTTTTTTAACTTACCTCTCGATACATTTGGAGGTTCTTCTCTTTATCAGCAATCATCTTCACCAATCGATCAGCCATCATCAGTTGATACCATTGGATCACATATTCCATCAACCTATGTTCCTGCTCGAAACACCATTTTTTTATCCATAGCACTATCACTAGCAGAAACCCTAGAGGCTGATGCCATCTATATCGGGGTGACCGCTACTGATTACTCAGGATATCCTGACTGTCGACCTGAATACGTCACCGCATTTCAACAGATGGCAAATCTTGCAACCAAACGAGCAGTGAACGGACAGCCAGTATCCATCAAAACCCCACTCCTTCATCTTCAAAAAAAGGAAATCATCACCAAAGGAATCAAGCTGTCAGTTCCCTTTGAGCATACTTGGTCATGCTACCAGGGTGATACCACGGCCTGTGGACGATGTGATTCCTGTCTTCTTCGATTGAAAGGATTTGCTGAAGCCAAACAAAAAGATCCCCTCAATTATCAACAGTATCCAGATTGGTACCAATCATAGAAAAAGTCGTCACGCTCGTTCTTTGTTCTTTTCTTTTTTGATTTGATAATACTCATAGAAATCAAGAGAAATCGGAATGGAAACCAGGATGATAATCAAAATCACCAATGAAATAACACAATCCTGAGGAACATTATAAACAGTCGGTTGCACCATAGGATTCCAAAACGCACCACTGATCAGATCATTAAACAACAAATTCACTGTTCCCACCCAAGGAAGCTCACCACGAGCTTTTCCCGTAACCCATGATACCTTAATGGGATCTTTACAAATGCCTCCCGCTTGATCACAGCGGTTATTAGTACGCGGGTTATCACCCTTTGTGATATATCCTTCATGATCAGGACGATAATCCGTTAATCCAATAGAGGGAATATCTATTTCATCAACATCATATAGACCGAATTCCTCCACCGTATAGGTCTTCATGTCATTTTCAACATTAACCTCTACCCAACAGATCGCACGATGAATAATCTGATCATCATTAGTTCTGCCATATTTCCGGTAGATAATAACATCGCCATAATCCCCATATGACTGATACCCACCTGCACCTTTGGCCATTTCACCTCCAAGACTACTTCCTCTGGTTACGATATCTGCTTTACTATCAACATCCACCAACAACACCATATCACCAGCATCAATAGTTCCAATACGACCAAATGGTTCATCCAGATGCATCATACTACCCGATTCGATGGCAACCATGGGAGCAGCAAACCATTGACCTGTATACCCCCACAATAACATCAAAATCACTAGAACAACTCCGATGGCTACAACGATATCTCTTATAAATGAGATTTTTTCATCATCACTTCGCCAAAAAGTAACAAGTATTTTTCTCAAACCATCAACTGACATCATTCATCACGTTTCTGTTTTTTCACCGATTCTTTCTTTTGCACCACTTGAACGATTGGAGATCCACAGACAGAACAGGTCTTTCTCCCAGGTTCTTCAATTCTTCCGCATCCTCGACATCGAGATTGCCATTTAAACGTTTTTGTAATCCGTCGTTGGCCGACCGATTGGAAATCCAATCCTAATAATTCAGCCATATTCTGAATGGCATAATCATCTGTTATTAAAACAGGATGATACTCTCCTTTCTTTTTGATTTGCATGGCTAAGGCAAGTAACTCACAATCCGCATCTGATAATCGAGAAATCTCGCCCTGTTTTTTGGCAACTGATCGAACAAATTTGAATATATCCTCATCCGGTGATTGAATAATCAAGCCCTTCTGTTTAATAAACTGAAAGATCTCGTAATCTCGTCCACCAGGTGAAAACTCATCAGCAATCAATGGAGTAGTAGTAAAACGATCTATCTGATGATAAAAGGGTTTTCCTGATAAAACTGCGGAGCTATCAATAATATATACCGATTGTTTACGACTCGTCTTCACACTGTTCACCGATAAGTAAAATAGTACTTACAATCTATGTTTACCAGTTCTCATATTTTAAATTTATTATGAAAGGTTGTTAAAAAAGGCTTCTTGTTTAATAAGGTCTTGGCTGCCTGAATGCATATCACGAATGGTTAATGAATTTTGGTTTTTTTCATCAGGTCCAATGATAATAGCCTGTTTTGTGTTTCGTGCACTTGCATATTTTAACGCTTTTCCAACCCCTCGTCTCTTTAGATCCACATCAACTCGATAGGATTTCCTACGAAGTAATTGACAAATATCAAATGCATCGGCGAGCAGATCATCACTTACAGGGATAATAAAAAAATCAAGATGCTGTTTTGGAAAGGTGATGTTTTCATGCTCCAAAGCAAGTAATGTTCGATCAAATCCCAAAGCAAATCCGGCTGTCGGTGTTTCTCTTCCGCCGAAAAGAGGAATGAGCTGATACTGGCCACCACCACAAATCTGTTTTTCTGCACCCAGCTTGGGTGCTTTGATTTCAAACACGATTCCGGTGTAATAATCAAGACCTCTCACAATACCCAGATTTAATTCAGCCTGATCTATTTCAAAAACATCCTGTAACAAGCACATAACATCGATTAATTGTGAGAATGAATCAGCATCTTTTTTCAATAGAGAAATCCGTGATTGAACATCTTTGATATCTGATGATTGCAGAATGAAAAGAAAATCATCAATTGTCTCTGCATCAAAACCTTCACTTACCAGCACACTCTCGATTTCATCAAATTCTTCCTTATCGATAAGAGGAATCAATACCGATCGGATTTCATCAGAAATCGAAAAACTCCTAAAGATCTCTTTAAGTACGGTTAGACTACCCAATTGAAGATGAATGTGTTTCAACCCAACATGATGCAGTAAACCATAGGCCATACTGATCAATTCTGCGATGGCTTCTGCATTATCAGTTCCAATCAACTCACATCCGGCTTGCATAAACTCTCGATAGCGTCCTTTTTGGGGCCGATCATAACGAAAACAATTCCCAAAATAAAACAATTTCAACGGTTTTGGTTCCATCTGCATCTTATTCACATAAAACCGTATAACAGGAGCTGTTAGTTCAGGACGCAATGCTAGATCCCTTCCTCCTTTATCCTTAAAAGCATAGAGTTCGTCTAAGATCTGATCACCAGATTTTTCGGTGAACAAGTTCACATGTTCAAAGATTGGTGTCTGAATCTCTTGATACCCATATGATTCAAAAACCAGTCGCAGTTGCTGTTCAAGAAACCGGCGTTTTTGCATTTCAGAAGGAGAAAAATCCCTTGTTCCACGAGGTAGTTCAAACACCATACCCCCCAAATAAATCCTCTTCTATATTACGTTTATTGAAATGAAAAAATGAGGATGCTCATTTTCCCCAATTATGATCAATGAATATTAGCTGAAATCTTTATTTATACAAAAGTATTTAAATCATATCACACTTTCATTGATACATAGCAAAAATGGTGGAGTTTTCTTCAATGAATAATAACAAAATCGTAATTGAATTACCTCAGGAAAAACTCGATTTACTCAAAAAACTAGGTCTTTCACCAAAGGACGTATTTATTAAAGGACTGCAGGAATCATTACGCCAACGTTATCGGGATTTTAATCTCATGGATGACGATGATGAGGAAGAAGAAATCGAACTGGTCAGCTTTTCCTCACTCTCAAAGGATATCCGAGAAATCGAGAATTTCATGATTAGTGAAAACGACATCGCAAACAATTAATATAAGAAAAACTCATCTTTTCCTTAGTTTTCTAGGGTTGCATGCCGAGCACGCATGGATTCTTCTGTTTCATTTTTACTATCCAGTAAATCAGCAATAAGTCCATCTAATAA
>CAZQMI010000002.1:0-32253 GCA_964594475.1 uncultured Thermoplasmatales archaeon | reverse complement strand
AATAAGATCCAAACACTTGCCTCAAACAAGGTACCAAGGGGGGCAAACCGTTTTCGTTTTTCCTCTTTACATCCTGCAGATATAAACAAGGTGATATCTGCGAACCGACCAATATCAGAATCCGTTTTTCCTGTGATGGAGACCACGTTTGCTTTGAGATTATGAGCAATTTCAGCAGTCATTACCGCAGGTATGGTCTCTCCCGACCCAGAAACAATGAGCACGAGATCACCCTCCTGGACTGGGATGGTTATGGTTTCACCAACTACAAATGCCTGAAAACCAAGATGCACCAATCGGATGGCAAAGGCTTTTGCTACTAGTCCTGATCGCCCAGCGCCATACACAAAAATATGATTAGCTTTAAAAAACAAGGATTTTACCTTGTCGATTTCATCCTGGGAAACCGTATCTAAAATATCTTTAATCTTTGTTTGAATATACTCAACTGAATGACGATATACCGCATGAGAACTCATAGAATCTCCGATAAATCCCGATAATCAGCTTCATCTCCCCCCGTTCTTTTCATAATCGCTTTTTCCACCTGCAGCCTCATATAAACTGCATCATGTTCCAACAGAGGAGATTCAGAAATCAAAGTGACATTATAATTGTTATCAAGAATCACATCAATCAAGGGAGTCAATGGCATATCTCCCTTTTTAATGGGAAGATGATATTGTTCATTGCCATCCTCGTAGAGAACACCCGTAACATGAATGATATAATGACTCAAATTTAATGGTGATAAGGTATCAAAAATCCATTGGAAATCCTCATTTTCCTTTAAACATCCATTACCTCGAGCATGTATATGACCAACATCAATCACCGGAATCGCCTGTTTCACCTTTTTGCAGACCGCAACAATCTCATCAAGACTTCCAAAGACCTTCTTTTTACCCATGGTCTCCAGCCCTACCCTAACATTAAGATCCTCCTTTTTGAACACCTGGATCAATTTCTTGGTATTGGATATAATATTATCAAGTGTTTCTTTCTCAGTTTTCTCACCATAATATCCAGGATGAAGAATGACTGTTTCTGCACCCATCATTTCAGCAAGCATAGCTGAACTTTTAGCTTTTTCAAAGCTCAATTCAAGTTCATCATCACTAGCTAAATTAATATAATACGGTGCATGCACATGAAGCTCCACATCATGTTCCCTGGAGTATTCCCGCATAAAAAGTGCTTCCTCCTCCTCCATGACATATAAGCCACGAACAAACTGTACCTCCATGGCATTTAAATCAAGAATTTCCCTGGTATACATCAGCCCATCTCTATTAGTTCTCCCTTTACACGAAAGAGGGATACCCGCCGGTCCAATACGAATCATTTGCCTTCCTTCCATTTCTCCAATATATACTTCTATCTATGTAATGTTGTATAAGAATCTTTTGTTTGGAAGTTTTGCTAAAAAAATTATGCTAACTCCTCTAAACGACTCATGATGTTCCAAATCAATGTCCGTCCATGCAATGGAATATTTGGATCATTGGCCAGTTCATCTAAACGAGAAGTTGCCGATGCCACTCGAACATCTAATGGATCAGCCTCATTTAATAACTGGATTTTTACTTCTTCAGCTCCTCGACGTATATTACGAGGAATGGATGTATCTTCATTGAGCATATCCAATCCATCACATATCTGGGCTATGGTTTCATCTGCCATGGATTATCACCAATATTACGTAATTCTGCAGGTGTATCACGCTTTATGATAAAAACGTTTGGGAACACTCACCGTTGGGAAAAATCCCGATTGACCATATCATAAATTGCTGCAGCTATTTTTTTACCCACACCTGGAACTTCTTGCAATTGCTGCTCTGATGCCGTGACAATAGCTCTTATACTTCCAAAGTAATCTAACAATCGCTTGGCGATGACTGAGGAAACCATAGGTAGTCCTTCCACGATGAACTGTTGATGCTGATCCATGGACATCGGTGGTTTATCACCTCTTAAAACCACCTCTTTTTTCATTTTTCGTTGTTCTCGTTTCGCGGTAACAAACAATAAATCAGCAGTATCATCAGCACTTTCAGTGGTAATGATTGAAACACCATAATCAACAATGATTGAGATAAAACTTCCAAAGATAGCATGGGGGTTGATGTTTCTTTTCGTAAACAACCCCTTTCCTTCAATAATCAGCATAGGCCGAGCATAGGTCTGCCGAAGCTGTTGCACCTGGCGAAATAATTTTCCATTCAGAAGCGAATTTAAAAAATCATCAACCTGTTTTCGCTCTACACCAATACGAGAAGAAACCACATAATCGGCAACCTCCAGCTGCTCAGGAATGACCATCACATCCTTTGATGCAAGCTTTCGAACAACTAACGACCGATACTCCCGATGATCAACAGAGATGTGAACCCCTTCTTTTCTTTTCTCATATTCTTTCAACGTTTTCTGAGGGGGCTCTGATCGTTTATCCTTCAAGGATTTTGCTGATTCAAATTCTCGTTTCAGTTTAGATCGGAGCAACTCAAGATCCGATCTCATCTGTTTCTCACGTCGTTTCGCCGCCCAGAAATAGCCTTCATCAGCCGTTCCTTTAGTCATCAAAATGATAATGGTTCCAGGCATTTTACGTGCAGTACGACCTCTGCGCTGAATGTTACGTATCTCAGAGGGAATCGGTTCATAAAAAACGACAAGGTCAGTAGAAGGAATATCAAGACCCTCCTCCGCAACACTAGTGGCGATTAACACATTGTAATCCCCTTTTTTAAAGCACTCTATGATTGAAGCTTGTTCCTTCTGAGTTAACCCTTTATCATCACCCTTTCCGCTCTGCCCTACAAAACGTACAGGCGAAACATGTGTAAGATCAGTTAATTTTTGTTTAACCATTGCAGCAGTATCCCGAAAATGAGTAAATACGATCACTCTTGATTCAGGTTTTTCGTTAACCTGATTTTGGACGATATCAGCAACGGTTTGAAGCTTAGGATGCTCAACAGTCATTGAATGTAGATAGGCAAGGATTTCTAATACTGTAGTATCAGTCATTAATTTCTTTGCCGATTTACTTCCACTTTTCGATCGTGCTTCCTTACGGATTCGTTTAAAATACCGAACCGTAGATTCAACACCCTGGGTTTCAAATAACTCCAATCCATATACTAACTTCAAAGCCTCGCTTTGCACAGATGCAGCTTGAAACAATGAATTCGGAGGATTGGTTCGAGATCGAATCTCAGCTTGTATTTTCTTCTGTGCATCGATTAACTTCTTTTTAGAAATAGTGGAAACTGAAGATGATTCAATCACCTGCAAATCCTTTAAAAATTGTAGTCTCTTTTTTAACGCCTTTTTGAAAAGCTTGGTTGCATATTTGAAATCATCTGGAACAGAGACCTGTTTCCATGAAATATGAACATCATGAACATATGGTTTTACATCTGGATCATGTTTTGTTCTAATCTCAACATTTTCAATGAACAAATTAGAGCAGACATCAAGGATTTTATCCATTTCCTTCCCAGGTGAAGCAGTTATCCCAAGAATATGGCGGTGAGATGATTGTTTTTGATACATTTCTGCGATGAAAACGTAAGCATATTTTCCTGTGGCATGATGTGCTTCATCAAAAATAATCAATGAAACATCCTCTAGAGAGATACGTTGAGAAAGCAAATCATTTTCAATCACCTGAGGAGTGGATACTATGATTCGAGCTTGATTCCATTGTTGCTTTCTTTTCTCGGGTGAAACCTCACCAGTAAAAACAACGAGATCATCAGCTGAAATTGTTAATAATTCCTTTAATGTTGAAACATGCTGGTTAACCAAGGGTTTGGTTGGAGCAAGAAATAAAATCTTTTTCTTTTTCGTTTTTAATTTTTTTGCAATGAGAAACAAGGCAATGATTGTTTTTCCCATTCCTGTGGGCAAAACTACCAAGGTATTTTCTTTTTCCGCAGAAGCCGCGATATTCACTTGATATTCGCGAAACTGAACAGCATTAGGTTTAAGATTCTTGAGATCAATAACCACACTATCTCTAATAATGAAACAGTTTTAGTACATTTTGATATCTTCTTTAAAAAACACAATTCTTATAACAAATGATATCATACTTATTCAAAAAGTGTGAGGATGCCATATGGAAATACTGGGATTTACATTACCGCTCTGGGCGGTCTTTTTAGGCGTCATTTTTATTGCCATCATCGCATGGAAGCTGATCAAATTTGCTATTAAAGTTCTTGTTGCCTTATTACTCTTCTTTGGAATTTTGATGGGACTTGATCTAGTTGGTGTTTTTGATTGGCTGCAAAGTATTGTTGCTACAATCATTTAAACAATCAAAAAATGCTCAATTAGGTATCTCTTCTATTAAAAGCAATAAAAAAGATTTCTTTATCAACTAATTCTAGTCTTCCAAAACGAGTCGTGTTGTTACTGTTTTCTTCATGATTTAACATACTTACTTGCTCTCCCCACAATGATACAATTAACCACAACATGCTTCAGTATTTAACCATTGTCATATTTTTTAAAATACTATTTATTTTTATATTTTCATTACATTTTAATAATAAGATAGTTATAATGATATGATAATGAGCACTCGGGAACATTTCAAATCGTTTATACCCTCTGAAAAAATTATTCCAGAGCTCACCATAAAAGCTGTTTTCGTCGGTGTTCTTTTAGCAGTTATTCTTGGTGCAGCTAATGCCTACCTCGGTTTGTACGCTGGAATGACTGTTTCAGCTATTATTCCCGGCGCAGTGATGGCGGTTGCTCTTCTAAAACCATTTAAAGGTACCATTCTTGAAGTCAATCTTGCAACCATGGGCGCCTCAGCAGGAGAATGCATCGCTGCCGGGGTCATATTCACCATCCCAGCATTAGTATTACTAGGTACCTGGACTGAAATTAACTATCTAGAAACCAGTATCATCTCACTCCTCGGAGGACTCTTAGGAGTGCTCTGGATGGTTCCACTCCGTAGAGCACTTGTGGTCAAAACGGATCTTCCCTTTCCTGAAGGAGTTGCAGTTGCTGCCGTATTAACCACCACCGTGGGAGGGGAACATGCAGAAAAACAAACCAAAAGCGAAATCAGCGGAAAATGGTTACTTGTAGGGGCATTCATTGCTGCATTATATAAATTCGGAGAACTCTCTCTCAATGTATTCAGAGGAACCATTGAACACATTGTTTCTATTGGAAAATTCTCAATCGTCGGGAAAAAAAATAATGGATGGGTCTATGGTGGAGTCACCACCTCCCCTGCACTACTCGGCGTAGGCTGGATCATAGGACCAAAAATCTCCTCTTACGTCCTAGTTGGTGGACTTATCGGATGGATCATCATAGCTCCACTCATCGCCCTTGCCACAGGTCTTCCCACACCTCAAACACCAGCACAACTCGCTGATGCATTTGCAATGGGGCATGGAAATCAAACTGTAGGAACCTATATCTGGGGTTTCTTTCAAATCTGGGGCGATCAAATCAGATACATCGGTGTCGGTGCGATGCTTGTTGGCGGGCTTTGGGCCATCTGGTCCATTCGATACAACCTCGTTGATAGTGTCAAAGAAGCCATCATTGGTCTTAGAGGAGGACAAGGCACTGATAAAAAACGCACAGAACAAGATGTAAGTTACAAACTCGTTTTCTTATTTATTGTACTCATGATCATTCCCATCTTTCTGTTGTATATCTGGCTGTCAGACCTGATTGCCATCTCATTAATCATGTCCATCGTCACCATTGCCTTTGCTTTTCTGGCAAGTGCTTTAGCTGGTTATCTTACTGGTCTAGTTGGATCATCGAACTGCCCTATTTCAGGTGTTACCGTCGCAGTTCTACTCATTGTCAGTTTAATCATGCTTAGCTTTGGTGTTACCGGTCCTGCCGGAATGGCCATCGTAGTGTTTATCTCCGCAGTTATTTGCATTGGGGGATCCATATCAGGAGATTTGCTACAATCAATGGCATGCGGGCAGATGCTAGGTGCTACTCCAAAAAATCTACAACTCTCCATGACTTTTGGAGTCATCGCTATCTCAGCAGTAATAGGACTAGTAATCGGAGTGCTCCATGAAGCATTCACTATTGGGAGCAGACAACTGCCTGCCCCACAAGCATTTCTGATGAAAGGCATCGTACAAGGAGTACTCGGTGGAGAAATGCTCTGGCCCTATGTGATCACTGGTATGGTGCTTGCCATTGTTCTCATTCTCATCGATCTTCCAGTACTCCCAGTAGCCATTGGTATTTATCTTCCCTTTACGCTTTCCATACCAATTTTCTCAGGCGGCATCATTCGATATTTCACCGATCGATACCTTAAAAAAACATATGGATGTGACGATGAAGAGGAAATAAGTGATTGGGAACTAGCCATCAAACAAACCAATATCAAACCGCAGGAAAAAACCATCCGTACCGGACTTTTATTTACCGCGGGTCTAGTCGCTGGGGAAGCGCTCATGGGAGTAGTCATTGCAATCCTCATCGTCTTAGGTATAAATCTGGCTGTTTTTACCCATGCACCTTGGTGGCCAGGAATCATCATCTGGTTGTTCATTGCATTGCTACTTTTCTACATCCCCCTACGGGAAATACTAAATAAAAAAACATAATGATTCACTAGAAACCAATGATTGTTAAAAATACATCAACAACTCCATCAATCATAGCAGCAGATGCAACAACGATTTTTGAAGTTCTTCATCCAAAAAAAGATGATTCAATCGATATCTCCTATAGTCTTGCTATTGCAGAACTGAAAGGTCATCAATCCTCCAAACCACATCGATTACGCTGCTCAACAGAAGTATATGTAATCTTAAACGGGACAGGAATAGTACACATCGATAATGAAACACAAGAAGTAACCACTGAAGATGTGGTTTATATTCCTGAAAATACTGTTCAATATATTGAAAACACCACTTCTCAGCGGTTACGTTTTCTCTGCATTGTAAGTCCACCATATCATAAAAGAGATGATGTTTCTGAGGATGACAAAGATAATTTATGATTTCCCATCACGTTCGATTAATCCGCCTTTAATATCACCAGTCATCATCCCCCATGAAGGCACTACACTGCATGCCACTAAATCAAGTGAAAACGAAAGTGGCTTGTTGTATCCAAGAAGGGTTCCATCGTCATCATAAATTTCAGCTTCCTTTCGACAATAGACCAGAGGTACATGACCAATCAAAGGATGAAACACCGCCTCCTGATTACAATCACTCAGTTGAAATGAATTATAACAACCTTTGATTCGAATAATCCACACATTCAATGTTACTATCCAAGGAGTCGCCGGAGAGGGAGGCAATAACGGCAATCCCGTTGGACCAAGGCTACAGATGTTTTCAATCTGAATATAACTATTATCCGTTGGTTCATCATCTTGCTGATTGAAAGGATTAAGATAATTCGGTTCATGATCAACAGCTAACAAAATCTTTTCCTTAAATGATGTTGATGAATCATCAAGAAGCACAAGATCAAGAGAAGAACCAAGTGGAATTGATATCAAATCACCCAATGAGCCAACGGTATCAGTGCTTAGCGCCTGTTTAACATCGTTACCGGATACACCATCAATAGATTTGATAGACAATGACAATTGAGTGGTTAGCTCCATGATCAATTTATTAAAAAAAGTCTCAATCTGATGCTCAACTGTTTTAATATACCACAGCCTCAGAGAATATACTGCATTCCATCCACTACTTCTCAAGCAACCGTGATTCCAGAACCGGTTGCGTTGTATAAATGAAGAAGTAAGCATATCAAACTGGTTTAAAAGATCATCACGAGCTGCAGTGATCAAATCAATGGGATGTGGATAATTTGAGATATTAACCTTTTCAGAAACACTAATTTTACTGATATTATGAAATAAACGATCGAATTCAATCCACACTCTTTCTTCAACCCAAGAGGCTGTTCGTCCGGTAACTGAATCGAAATAATACCGACCGTTTTCAGATTGTAAAAGTTCAGACACCGCCGGATGAAATACCGATGAAATATAACTATCAATAGTATCCTCAAGATTAGGATCATGCTCATCAGTGCTATAATACCCGATATCACAGACACTATGGTTATTCCCATAATACTCAAGAAACACATGCAAACCAACATCATTTTCTCGTTTCACATCAGTTACCGTGATGGAATCCCATTCTATGATGGTTTCATTTTCAGTATGAATGTATTCTTTTTTACTCCAGGTATGATCCCTGGTCCAGATAACTTCATAAATTTCCGTATACACACTTGAACCAGGTTCAATTGATCCCTTCTCAGGTTTTTCTATAATATCAAGTAATCTACTTGCTCCAAGAGACCATTTACTACTTCCATTATCGATCGGATAGCCTTGATGATCACCAAAAGAAAAATCTGGCGAATCATCCCTTTTTACTTGTGTTGAAAAGGATGCCGTATAGATCAATTCTATGATACTTCTAACATGTTGAGTGGTAGACTGATTAACCACCTTTTCGTCCTGTGTGACTTCATCTAGGATGAATCCATCTGATACATATGATTCAATGCAACGCTGAATCTGCTCAGCGGTTGGATCAATAAATATTTCCGTCCTCTGAAGGCCTTGCTGATTTGAAAAATGTAATTGTTTTTGCTGAAAAAAATACAATGGATTCATGGCGATATCAGTCACATTTACAATCGGAGGTTGATGGGTTTCTTCTGAATCGTCATCTTTGTCAAGAGGTATGTCAGAAAACGTAGAAACTGCAAATGAGAACACATCATCAGTTAGATCATTGCAATTATCAATTTTTGAAGATGCATCCTGTTTCATCAAAGATTGCTGTATTTCTATCATACATTCAATGAGAAATCCGGGATCAATACTTCCAAATACGAGTCCTTCTTCAAAGAGAAGAGCTCCATTAATAATTGGAGCAAGATGTTTATTATCAACCACATTAGCTGGTTTCCCAGATTGGTAATGTTTATATCCGCGAGCAAGAGAATATAGATTTGAAATCAGACTAGTTGTGGTCCACAAGGGACCTAGTCCATTGATTGTTTCATTATATTCATCAACAAGTTCTTTGAGTAATGGATAACGAACCATAATCACTGTCGAAATATCCAGGACTCTTTCATAAGAATCTATCTCCTTTGATTCAAAAACCCTTATTTGAACGGGAAGGGAGAAACACACTTTCCAGTATGTGGGATATTCCCTGATTTGATACGGTCCTAGAAAGGGTAAATGAAAATTCCTTTTAAGCCTCATGTTTACCGAATGAAGAGTGATTTCATCAATGGATTGTAAAGCAACCATTTCATCATCGGGGATTACATTGATAGAGTAATAGCCATTGTTAAATTGATCATTATGATAATTATTAATAAGATAGATGTTCAGTTCTTCAATGATCCGTTTTTTTAACCGTATTTGATTTACCTTTTCCGCCGGAAGATCTGAAGCAGATTCAACCACTGGATTATGGGCAATTTCAGCAAGTGATCTTGACCCAATGATGTTCACCATCCGGCCGATATCTGATTCTGCCTGAGAGATAAAAACAGAGAGATCATCAGTTTTACTAGTATTAACAAAATCCATTATTCTATCTGTTTGCAACTCAGAAAAAACAACGCCAGTAAAACTACTTCCAATTAATAGGATTACACCGATCACAGAAAAAGGAATACGGGCATCACAATCATGAAAAAAATTAAAAATTTGGTTCATCATGATTTCCCCCAAATTATCAGGGTTACCGTTGCTTGTGAAAGTGAAAACTGATTAGTTATCCAGGAAGAAAACATGGAAAAAACATCAGAACTGCAAGTAGCCTGGTCCAATAATAGATTTGCATAGGTTTGAGCTAATGGATAAATATATGACATAAGTTGATCGCTAATTGCTGTTTTTACTTGTTTTTTTAATTGTTGAATAGCATGTTCGATTGAGGTAAATGATTGATTTAATGCTTCGGAAATCATACCATTAATTTGATTTAAGATAATATCAGATATCGGATGAATCAAATCAGTTACATTGAGATCAGCGATAAATCGTTCAATACGGGCGAAACCATTTCCAAGGTTTTGATGTACAACGGTTTCTGTTAGATCATATCCAAAGGTGATAACAGATGAAAAAAGACTATCGATTACTAATGAAAGAATCCCTGGGAAAATCAATGATTCATTAGAACCTTGTATTCCATCAACGGTGAAATCAAGGAAAAAGGTAGTAATATTTTCGGTTAAAAACTGCCGTCTCAACTGTTCTGATTGATTAGTCTGATTCTTTTCTATATAATCAGTTAACATTATTGAAATATTATATATCTCTGATTGACCCAATGAAGACCATTGATCTAGCAGGGAATCAATCCAATACTCAGAAAACACAAAGGAGACGTTACCCCAACTTATCACTGGGGCATAGGGCATGCATATCGTCTGTTCTGAAACAAAATAATCTTTTTGTGGAGGAGGATTGCCAACCACTATCTTACCGCCGAAATCCACACCCTTAATCGGCATCCAATGAGCAATCAATTGAAACTGGTAGTGATCCGGTAAATACTCTTGCATAAAAGAACGAATTGAACCATCTAGAAAGCGAGTGAATTCATTGATAATGACATTCATTTGATCAGAGGAACCATTAAGAAACGAACAAGAACATTGTGAGGCGAGATTTTCCGCAATTAGTTGAGCAAAAGGTTCATGTTGGATTTCATGACCAAGAACACTATCAGTTATCGTATGATACAATCCTTCTTCTTCACTGGTATTGATTCCAATGGAATTTGCAACTGGATCAATGAGATCCGATGCTATTGTATAGTTACAATGCCTAACTGTTGTAGATAAGAAAACATTAGCGAAATCATCAACTCGTTTTTCATTTATTTGCTCAATTATTTTTTCAGAAGTGGTATATTGGTTGAATGCAGGAAATAATATTACTGCAGAAAGCGAAATTAACACTAAAAATAGGATTGCATCATGCATTACCGACAATGCATCAGTATGTTTCCAAAAAAAATGAATCTTTGATTTAGAATTTTTTTTGTCTGTTTTCATATTAACAGGTCCACATGATAATCGTAAGAATACCGGGGGAAATCATCAAGGTATTTTCTCTGATAAGCACTTGTTTTGAGTAGCTCAACCGATTCCAATGATCTTCCGAGGGAGAATTTGGAAAAAAACAAGATATGTTGTTATAGGAAATCTTAATACTGAAATTAATAGATGATGACAGAAGATCATCTTGTAATGATTGAATGTATTGATTACTTGCGCTTTGATTTATAAGATAAAGATCGATTAATCCTTGCGAGTCAACAAATGGACATTGCGGAGAGGTAAAACGAGATAGAATATATTCCAATTGTTGAACCGCCTCAATATCTTCCTGTTGCTGATTAAAACCCTGATTGGCATCAGTAAGCAATACCGCGAAAAGACTAATACCAATCATCACTACTGCCAATGCAGGAAGGGCTGTGAATTCCTCAGCAACAGCTATTTCATTCTCTTTTAAGGGTCTAATGAATCCCAAATACCTTTTTCTCCTGAAGCAATATGTGTTTCTCTCGAGGTAGACCGAATAAAGTTATAAAATATAAAATTTATTATAAAAAAATCATTATTTTTAATTTTTCAATTTTATAAAAAGATAAAAGCAGAAAGAGTAATACAACCACATCTATCGAAAACCATTATATAAACCAATCATCATTTCACGACGGATATCGCCATGAGAGATACTACCTATGATTATATCGCCTCAGAGAAAAAATGGCAAGATGCATGGTTTGACCATAAACTCTATGAATCCAAAAAGACAGCTGATAAAAAATGTTTTCTTCATTTTGCATATCCTGGGGTATCAGGATATTTGCATGTTGGTCATATGAGGGGATTTACCTATTGTGATGTGATCGCACGTTTTAAGCGAATGAGTGGATATGATGTGCTGTTTCCCGCTGGATTTCATGCATCAGGGATTCCATCCATTGGATTTGCAAAAAAAGTAGAACGAAAGGATCCTGCCACCATACAGATGCTGAAAGAATACGGAAATGATGATGAATTTATCAAAACGCTCACTAATCCCCAAGCAGTAGTTGATTATTTCGCATCGGTCTATGTAGAGGATTACTGGAAAAGATTCGGATTTCTTATAGATTATTCACGATTAATGAGTACTATCTCTGATGGATACAAAAAATTCATTCAATGGCAATTCCATAAATTAAACGAAAAAAACCTTCTCATCCAAAAACCACATTTTGCACCATTTTGTCCCAGATGTGGACCGGTTGCAGTAGACAAATCAGAAACAGATATCTCAAAAGGCGGAAGTGCCGAAATACAGGAATTCACCGTAATAAAATTCTTGTTAGAAGATGGATCCATTTTACCGACTGCTACCCTACGACCAGAAACGATCTTTGGAGTTACCAATATATGGATTAATCCAGATGTAACCTATGTAAAAATTAAAATAGAAGATGAAATATGGATCACTTCAAAAGAAGGGGCAGAAAAAATCATGCATCAATATGATGGTGTAACCCTTCTTGATAACACGGTCATTGGTCGAGAGCTCATCGGAAAAACCTGTAACTTTCCTTTTTTAGATCGATCAATCCCATTGCTTGCAGGTCCATTTGCCGATCCAACCATTGCAACCGGGATTGTGATGTCAGTACCAGCACATGCACCCTATGATTATATCGCTCTTATTGAAACTGGTGAGGACATCGAACCAATTACCATCATAGATGTAGAAGACTTAGGTAACAATCCAGCAAAAACCGTCTGTGAACAGTTACAGGTAACCAGCCAACATGAAACTGAAAAGCTAGAAAAAGCAACAGAACTGGTCTACAAAAAAGAATTTCACACCGGTACATTGAACAGATTATGTGGAGAATACGCAGGTATAAAGGTATCTGAAATAAAAGATCAAGTCAAAAATCAACTGATTACAAATAACCAAGCAGCACTACTACGGGAGTTTTCTGAAGATGTCATCTGCCGTTGTGGTGAACAAGTGGTTATCAAACAAATACCTGATCAATGGTTCATTAAATACAGCGATCAAAACCTTACCGAACAATCAAAAACACATGTTCAAACCATGCATATTTACCCTGAAGAATACAAAGAGGCACTTCCCGGCATTCTTGACTGGTTTGATGATCGAGCCTGTATCCGAAAAGGATCTTGGCTAGGCACTGAATTTCCTTTTAAAAAGGGATGGATCGTTGAACCGATATCAGATTCGACATTATATCCAGCCTATTATATCATCTCAAAATATGTCAATAATCAAAAAATAACACCAGATGAAATGACCGAAGCTTTCTTTGATTTTGTGTTTCTAGGCAAAGGAAAACCAGAAAACGATATCTGGAAACAAATCCGGGATGATTTTTCTCATTGGTATCCTGTTGATATCAATCTTGGTGGAAAAGAACACAAGACCGTTCATTTTCCAGTTTTTATCATGAACCATACGGCAATCTTTCCTGGGAAAAACCGTCCACAAGGGATTTTTGTTCACTGGTGGGTAACCCAAAAGGGAAAAGAAAAAATCAGTAAATCAAAAGGTGGCGCAGAACATGTTGCAGAAGCTGCTAAGCTTTACGGTATCGATGCCATGCGGTTATATTATACCCATGTGGGATCAACGTTTGTGGACATCGAATGGGATAGTGAATCAGTTACCAAATATAAGAAAAGAATCATGAGCATTTATCAGCAAATGAAACGGATCAGAAAGATTGAAAAACCAGAAAATGAAAACCTTGATCGCTGGTTGAAAAGTAAGATGCATCGTCATATCCACACCATCACCACACAATTTGACACATACAATCTCCGTGTTGCGGCTAATGAAATCTATTTTGAGGTTAATAAAAGCCTTCAATGGTATCGCAAACGAGGTGGTGGATCAAAATCATTGCTTTCCTGGTTCATTAACACATGGATTCAATTAATGACTCCAATTACGCCTCATCTGGCCGAAGAACTCTGGCATCTGAATCATGAATCGTTTGTTTCTACAGCTTCTTATCCTGCATTCGATCAGCAAGCTCTTTCAATAAAAAATGAAGTAGGTGAATACCTTCTTTCACAACTAGTTCAGGATACGCAAGAGATTCTCAATGTTACTAACATTACTCCTAAAAAAATCTGTTATTATGTTGCACCATCCTGGAAACAAGAGGTGATGAACAAAGCAATCGAAATGAATGAACAAAGTTCATTTAACCTGGGTATCTTCATGAAACAGATCATGGCAAATGAACACCTCCGTCAAAAAGGAAAACAAGTCTCAAAATTCGCTGGAAAACTACCAAAGGAAATCAAACGACTGCAAGAAATAGATAAACAACGATATCAAACTAGACTAGATGAAAAAAAATATATTACAAATGCAAAATCATTTCTTAAAGAACAGTTTAACTGTATTATCGAAATCTATCACGCTGATGATCAGAAAAAATATGACCCACAGCAAAAAGCTAGGTTTGCCGATCCGCTTCGTCCCGCTATCTTCGTTGAATAATTCAAATCATTATTCTATAATTCCCTTGTTCATTTAATCAATAGGAATGATTAGTTCAGGATCATCTGGGATATCTAAAGGTTTCTCCCCAATACGAAAACCGATATCTGTAGTCTCAACATAATAAAACATTGCATTCTGATACTCAACTGCAACACCATCATGCTCATTGCTTAGCTTCACTGCCGATGCAAGGTGGCCATTTTCTTCATCAAGTACATAAAACAATAACACCACATCTATATTTTTATTTTTCACAATGGATGCAAACAATACGGTACTGTCCTCACAATCACCTGTTCCATCAACCAGTGTTTCAATGGGATACCGCCAATATTCAACACAACCAGCAGTTGCCACATCATCACCATAAGGAACCGCATATTGAACATAGGACAACACAAAATTAATAGTCTCAATCGTAGAAAACCCCTCAGCATTCGCTATTGAAAACAATTGATCAGCCAGCTGATCAATCACTTCATCATCTGATGTAACAAATTCAGTCATCAATTGTTTATCGGATAATCGCTGTGGACTACGGTTCGTCGATAGATTCTGGTACCATTCATATTTTTGACGAGGAATCGATAATGAAATCTCATATTCAGTATTATTATAACTGAATTGATATGATTTATCAATGGTTAAATTAGATGATTGCACTGGTTGAGCAAGCGTGATTGTATACCAAATTTTTCCTTTATCCCCTTCAGAAATACCAGTGTTTTCCACGGTGTTGCTCTGATGATTTATTCTAAGGAGAACAGATGATCTTCCACCAACTGAGCTGATATCAATGGGATCATCATCTAAGAAGAGGTCATGGTCAATCATAGCAATCTCAATGTCAGTGAATTTATTAGCAATGCTATCCGGGATATCATACTGCAGATTTATGTCAATAGAGGCCTGATTATTTTTCCAAATCCTCCAATAGTTACCATTATTATCAAAGGTAAGTGGTGGATCATCATTGACTGTAATCTCAAAATAGACCTGTGCCCAGGGAAGAAGGTCAACATGACGGGTGAGAAGACAAGATTCAATGGTTAGTTGAAAGGACAAATTAACAATTGGATTTACATCAGTATTTCCTCCAACACCATCAAGATCATCGTCACTCCATTCTGTTTCATCATTAGGAAAAAGATCAATATTATCTCCATAACCATCACCGTCGCTATCCTGAAATTCCTTGGGATTAAAGGGAAGGTCATCACGGATCAAAGGAGGAATTGATGTGCTATCATTTGCATTTTTTCCCTCATTCCATTTATCTGGATATCCATCATCATCTGTATCAATACTGGCCGAGGGATCAAACGGAAATTTATCCTTATTATCACCAACACCATCACTATCTGAATCGTTCCATTCTGAAGAATCCTTAGGAAAAAAATCCTCATCATTCATAAATCCATCCTTATCATCATCAATGGAAGAATCACCAGGGGGAAGCAAAAAAAATACACTTAAGAGAACAGCAATAGCAAGTATACTGATTAATGCAAGTAAACGAGTATTAACAGATATCATTCCTACCTATATCTTATGTAGATTTATCAATATAAAAAGTATTCTATATATTTATGAACAAACATATAAAAAAGAACAAAGATGACGGTATTTGAAAACATGCAGGTAACACCAGATTTTACTGTTTCACAACGCATTTGGGATCAAATCGCAAAAAGCTTTGATACAACACGGACATATCCCTGGTCAATTGTAACCGATTTTATTACCACATCAGAAAAACCCCAGCTCTCAGCAGATCTCGGATGTGGCAACGGACGTCATTTAATACCTCTTGCTCGAAAATCAACACATGCAATGGGTATTGATCTCTCAAAAAACCTGCTAACTATCACCGATAAAAAGTTGCAACAACAGCAAATAAGCAATACCACACTCATCCAAGCTAGTAACACCCATCTTCCGATAACAACTAGTTCAATTGATCTGCTTATCTATATTGCATCACTACATAATATCAAGACAAACACACTCCGAATACAATCACTGAGAGAGGTAAAGCGAATCCTCAAACCAAAGGGAAGAGGCCTTATCAGCGTCTGGGCTCGGGATCAACCACGGTTTAAAGAAAAACTCAAACAACAAAAGAAGGATTCAACTTTAGAACCCGGAGATATCATCCTCTATTGGAGACAGCATAACCACAATATTCCACGGTTTTATCATCTCTATCAAAAAAACGAATTTCAATCTGATATTTCAACATCAGGCTTGACCATTGATCATATTCAGCAAGTATCACTAACCACTAAAACCCATATCGATAATTACTTTGCATACATTACAAAATAAGAAATCCAAATAGATTTCATTATTATTCACTACCATATGATGATTTAATAAATGATTGCAGATAACTGCATCCAATAAGCACAATACTAGCAATAGCAACTCCCCACAACGCAGGTAAAAAACCAAACCATGACCATGATGTATATTGAGATAAAAACACCACTACTTCTCCAGCGATGATAGCCAGCATGCAAGAAATCTCAGTAGCTTTTGACCAATACAATACGGCAAGAACCACCGGACAAAGCACAGCCAATCCAGAAAAGGTGGTGCTTACCAAAGTTCCCATAATACCGACTGATGGATCATACCCACTGATGACGAAAAACACCGCAAACAATGACAAGATAATAACAAAAATACGTCCAATATCAACTTGAGATATTTTTTTATATCTGCTAAATGGAATATCACGAGCAAGCATCGTTGACAGTGAAAGCAGCTGGGAATCAGCTGTTGACATCAATGCGGCAAGTGCTCCAATCATTACAAAGAAAAACACCGCTGTTGGGGCAAATAACTCTACCATCATGGGTAGAACCATATCCACCTCAGCAGCGTTTATCTGCAAATTTGCTCCATGTGCCCATACACCAATCAACACTGGAATTAAAAACAAAAAAGATACTAATACTGGATAAAGAATCATGGCATGTTTCAATGATTTCTCATTTTTTGCAGTGTAAAAGCGTGAGAAAATCTGTGGAAACATGGGATCAGCAAACAACCAAAGCAACAAAAAGGAAAACCATATCTGAGGAGTAAAAAAATTTGTAGGACCGGGTCTGGAAAATAGAGAAGAATCAGCTTGTGCGGAAAGCAGATTTGCCTGTTCAATACCACCCAACCCAGTAACAATCCAAGACACGGCAACAACTAAGGCAACAATCATAATAAGTCCCTGCAATACATCAGTCCACCCTGAACCTCTCATTCCTCCAAAAAGAACATAAATCATGATGATCAGCATAGTAAGAATGGCACCAATTTTCCAAATAATCGCTCCCTCAGTCACATACTCAATTAGAAGCCCTGCACCAATTGCCTGTGTCGCTAAATAGGGAATTGTAAACATGACTAAAACTCCCATAAAAAGTAACTGTAGATGAACACTATGAAATCTTCCTCCAACCAACTCAGCAGGGGTCATATACTCTTTTTCTTTCCCTAGAATCCATACTTTCCGACCAATAATAAAAAACATGATGGCCATAAAACCAGTTCCAAAGGCCATAATCCCATACTGACCAAATCCACTAGTATAGGCCTTTCCGGCAAACCCAAGAAAAGTAAATGCGGAAAAATTAGTGGCAGCAAGAGAAAAAAACAAAATGATAGTACCAAAACTTCTTCCTGCAAGAAAGTACTCCTCAGGTGATTTTTTAGTCCTCCGTTGGGCAAGGAATCCAAGAACAAGAAGGATGATAAAATACATAACAGTAAAAACGAGAAACAACATCATGCTATGTCCTCCATAATTGAAGTGAAAACCAATAGAACAGTGGAGTTAAAATGATGGTTAGAATCATCACGCGAATGATCCAAAAAGGAAAACCGAACAAAACAAATTGTGCCTGATTCCAATTCCAGATATCAATAGAAAGAACAAAAGTGCAGATGAATACACCTGCCCAAACCACTTTCATTCTCATCTTTCCATGCAATGGCAGAGATAAACTCAAAGCTTCATCCTCCATATGAATTCTAATCCACCATTTCCTGGTTTACCCGGCTGGAAACGGAAAAAAACAATGCCGTGAAATCCAATTGAACACCAGCATAAACTGCTGTCTAATAAGATTTTTCAAAAAAATAAACTAGTCTTTTTTCTTCAATCGATCACATAGTATATCGCTGAGCAACCCAATCTGCTTTGGAGTAAGTGATTCAACTCTTTTAGTAGCATCTTGGTGGTCATCAATAGAGATACCAAATTGATTGGAAATGGTATTTTTTATCTGCTTCCGCCGGTGATTAAATAGTGTTTTAACGAGTTCAAAAAACAATGATTCATCCTTCACCTGAAACGGCGGATGAGATCGCGGAATCAACTCAACTAGACAGGAATCCACCTCTGGTTGAGGTTTAAAACACCGTTTTGAAACTGTTTCAAGAATGCAGCTTTGAGCATAATAGTAAATCGCAACAGACAAGCGAGAATACTGATTGGTCCCAGGTTTTGCAACCATGCGATCTGCAAACTCTTTCTGATACATCAATACTGCCTTCACAAACGGTTTTTGCAACAACCAAAATGTAAATGGTGATGATATCTCATAGGGAAGATTTGACACCGATTTGGTAAAAGAAGGTATATATTTATCATCAATGGTTAAAATATCATGATGCAACAAGGCCACATTTGAAGGTACCTTATCTTGTAAGGCTTGATATAAGGTTTCATCTTTTTCAACTGCAATAACTAAGCCAGCTGATTTTGCAAGTGAAGTTGTTAACACACCTTTACCAGGACCAATCTCAAGGACGATATCATCTTTCGTGAGTTCTGCATATTCAATCTGTCGCTGGACAATTGCGTTATCGATTAGAAAATGCTGACCAAGTTTCACTCGACTCATATCATCGAACAATTAGTGATGATCCTTGGTAATCGGTGGACGAGTAAACAACCGATATTTCTGATCAGGATCCGTCAACTCCAGTTCAATTCGCTTTGCCACTAGTTTTGCGGGATCACGTAGGAAATCAATGCGATCGATCATATTCTGAAAACTTGTAAATTTTTCTTTTCGCCGTTCTGTTAAGATATCATGCATCATCTTTTTCCCCAGACCCGGCAATAATTCCAAGACATGATATCTAGTAGAAATAGCTGGTGCATTATTGAAAAATTGAACGAAATACTCTTCTCGATGCTTCACGACATCAATGATGACATAGGGTATTTCACCATGAGCAGTAGACGTTAAATCCTGATAGGAAACACGGCCTTTGATCTTTTTAATCTTCTCTCGCTTTTTTGCATTCTTACCCACATAAATTCGGTCCCCAATGGATATTTCCGCATTATTCTTTGGGACTAATTCCAACAAGGTAAACTGCTTTTCCCCAATCCCATAGACTACTGGATATCGACGATGAATAGGAACATCACCACGACCTTTTGGTAAATAGTCTAAAACAAAAACATATTCCTCCACTGTTTTATCCCTCCTCTCATTGAATATAATATTTATTCACTATGTCTAATATTTTCTTAACATCCGTTTCCTTCAACGACGCCCGTTCTTTGGCAAAAAGCGTTTTAATATCATCTTCAGTGGTTGGAAGAATATCAGCTATTTTATATGCATGAGCTTCTTGAATCGTTTCAATTTCCATTAATTCCTTTACCATATCATTGGTTTTATTAGCTGGCAACCGAGCAAATAATTGAGCATGTTCCAAGGCGATCCGTTGCTCATAGAGGAGTTCCTTACGATTCTTTTCAACTTTTTTTAGAATATTTTTTACTTCTGCAAGGGAAATTCGTCTCGTCTCAGCCTGCTCATCCATCACTTATCCTCTCCGAAGATGCTCAGGCCTGACAACAAGTGTTTTCCGTTTCTTTCCAACTTTTATTCCAATCACATAACTCGTTCCCTGTTTTCCTTCAACTACTCCAGTATAGCCTTGAAACCGAATATGAGGCATCCCTCTATGCATTGAAGGATCAATAACAATATTGACTGATTCACCAATATCAAATTGATGCAATGATCGGCTAATAGATGAAAATCCTCGAGAACGAGGCTTCTTGCGTAAGATCTGTCTACTTTTACTTCTTAATCCTTTTGATCGTTTCACCATGTTCATTCATCCCCTTTAATCTCTATGACATCCAAGGATGCCACGGTACACGGCATATCAAGCAAAGAACTGATATTTGGCTTCGTTCTTTCATTGTCACCAGTCACTAATTCCTTGATATATGTCCCCGCTTCAGCCTCAATGCGTAAAGTAGCCTCACTGTTATCGATATCTTCAACAGTACAGGAATATATTTGACGTTTTCGTATCTTATGAGCACGACGCCGAGCCACACGTGTTGGGGTATATTGCTGTATTATTGTACCCCCTAAAGACAACGCTACCTTTTTAAGTTTTTCTTTTCTAAATGGTTGTACCCCCTTTAGTTTCACTCGATATATCTTTGGAAAATGACTTTCTTTTATACGTGCAATATTTTTTTTCTTTGTAAATCGTAGATGATTTACGGCGATTTTTCCTTGGTTAGCTGCGTTAATGTGTTCTCGAATAAGGGATAAATCTATTGTTCGTACCATCGGATTTTTGATCTCAAGGATAAACGGTCGGCCGTTCCCTAACATTCTAACGTCAATATCTTCTCTACCACTACCATGAAATGATTCATCAGAGGCTTTTGTAAGAGAAACAATTGGTGCAGCAATGAGTTCTTCAATACTTTCTTCATATAATTTACCAGTATATTTACAGTTCCTGCATCCCTTACCTTTACATTTTCTGCAAAACCATTTCGTTTGTGGAATTCCTCGTTGAAATTTATTATATCTCCCATAAATATACAACGATTTTATCTGTAATGAAATCACATCAAACTGAGTATCAACAATCACCATAATATCAGGATGATGAAAATCAACGGTCTTCCCCCATTTTTTTTCAAGAATTCGACCAATATTTCTATTCAAGTCATTTTTTATTGACTCAGCAATATCTGGGTCCACCATCTTTTGTAAAGTTTGTTCTCTTTCTTCAATATCTTCATCAATTCGAGTTCCGATAAGGAAGGAATCAAATTCATATTCACTCAGTTTATTATGAATTAAGGAAACAAAATGATTTATTTCGCTTATGAGCCCTTCACAAAGCCAACAATCCTTAGCTGGGGTTTTTTCTTTCACGGTTAACTTGTCTCGAATTACTTTTCCTCTCTTTTCATTAGTTAGTCCATGGCCAACTTTTGCAGCTAGGCGACCGATACAATGATCACAGAGAGGATAGGATTGAAGCAATGAATCAAAACAAAGAATATGCGTATTAATTGAAAAAGAATCCATATGATGTCAAGATTGGAATTATAAACCCTTATTAAAATATTCGCTGGTCTATCATTCAATGTCATATGAACAACATTTTTAATCCCCTATCAAATACTGAAACATACACCCTTTAATGGAGGCACTGATATGGTTGATGTAAAACCAGTCAAAGGAATCACATATAATAAAGAAAAAGTTGACAATCTCGATGATGTAATGTCCCCACCTTATGACATTATTTCTCCAACAATGCAAGAAGCACTTTATCAAAAACATCCTTACAATTTTGTTCGTCTTATCCTTGGTAAAAAACTTGAAGATGACACAGAAGAAAACAATCGATATACACGAGCACATTATTTATTTGAAAAATGGCTTAAAGAAAAAATTTTAATATCTTCTGATGAACCTGCCATTTTCCCATATTCCGTAGACTATGAAATCGAGGGTATTTCTCAAACCATGAACGGTTTTTTTGTCCTGTTAAAACTCGATCATAGCTATAAAAAAGTCTTGGCTCATGAAAGAACTTTATCAAAACCAAAAGCTGACCGATTAAATCTCATGAGAGCGTGTCATGCTAATCTCGAACCAATCCAATTGCTCTATATCGATGAAAAAGATGAAATACAAAACCTTATCCAACAAACCAAAGAAAATCAACCCCTTATCAGTGTCACTGGATATGATTCATTTACCCATTCCATATGGAAACTTAACAATACAAAAATTATTGAAACCATACAAGGGAAATTAAAAGATGAAATCCTTTTTATCGCCGATGGTCATCATCGATATCAAACCGCTCTTAATTTCGCAGATGAAATGAAAAAAGAACATCCATCTGAAGATTCGCCTTATAACTATCGACTAGTTATTATTGCGAACATGTTTGATCAGGGACTGGCCATTCTTCCCACCCATCGGCTTCTTCAAATGAACAAACTCGATCGCCATCAATTCCTCACCCAACTCGAAAAGTATTTCAACATTGAAACCAGGAAACGAAATGAGACCCAATCATATGAACAACTTACAACAGAAATAAAACAGGATCTTCAAACAGATACTGAACATAAATTTGCATTATATTTCAAGGATAACTACTACTTATTAACATTGAAAAATGAACGAATCATGGAAACCCTCGCCAAAGATCGATCCAAAACATGGCGTACTCTTGATGTTTCCATTCTTCACAAAATCGTTATCGAACAAATTCTTCATATCACCCAAGACACGCTTGAAGATCATGTGAAATATACCCGCGAGGATGAAGAAGCATTACGACTGGTTGATAATGAAACATTTGATTTCTCAGTTCTAATGAATGCAACAAAAATAAATGAACTGAAATCAATCGCTGAAGCAGGAGAACATATGCCACAGAAATCAACTTATTTTCTGCCAAAAATGCTTTCTGGTTTGGTCATGTACCGAATGGATGAATGAATAAATCAATCCTTTTCAGTTATTTCCTGAGCACAAAAAACCATGGTTAAATAGGTAGATATATAAATAGGGAGTTAATGCAACTCCATACTATGGGATTAATAGAAACCATTCTTCTCATCATCGGTATTATTGCAGGATATGGTATCATTATCATGTTTTTGCATCGAAAAGGGTATTTCGAAAAATATAATATCTCATTTTATGGACCCGCACTCCTCCTTCGGACAAAAAAAGGAGTGAAAACACTAAAGAACATCGCTGAAAAGAAACGATTCTGGAAAGCCTATGGTAGCTTTTCTATTCTGTTCTGCTTCATCATGATGTTTTTTATGGTTTTTCTTCTTGCCTTAAACACATGGACCGTGCTTGAATTCACCCCAGAACAACAGCAGCAACTCCCAGGAATTGAATTTGGTCTGGTTATCCCTGGATTAAATCCCATTTTACCACTTGAATATCTGGCCTTCGTGGTTATCGCACTAATCATCGCGGTCATTGTTCATGAATTCTCACATGGAATCCTCACCTTTGCACAAAATCTGAAGGTAAAATCACTGGGAGTTCTCTATATGATCATTCCTTTAGGAGCATTCTGTGAGCCTGATGAGGAACAATTAAAAGAAACAAAAATAGGGAATCGTATGCGGGTATATGCAGCTGGGCCTATGTCTAATTTCACCGTTGCTCTTGTCGTGATGTTGATTTTTTCCTTCGGATTCATGGCAGCTATTCAACCCATCGAAGGCTATCAAATACCCTATGTAGTTGAAGACAGTCCAGCTGAAGCAATCGGTATGCAAGCCGGAGACGTGCTAATCAGCTTAAATCAATCAAAGGTCTCTACGCTTTCCTCATTTCTCTCCATCATTCAAAATACAACCTCACAACAAACTATTCCCATCACCTTTGCCCGTCATAGAAATACCATTAACACCACGGTTACCTTAGCGAAAAAAAGTAATTATACAGAAAACAACTCCGATGAAAACGAAAGTTTCTTGGGAATCGGGCTCAATATCTATGATACAAACAAATTTATCTCCTATCTCAAACGACCCTTTACTACAGATTTTCCCAATGGACTGATCGTAGTCTATTCCCTTCCCTTTTTCGGTTACTGGGCAGGATACAATCCAATGGCCGAACCATTCATACAGGGATATAATTTGGCTGGGCCCCTGTCACTACTTCCAACATCCATATTTTGGGGATTTGCAAATGCATTATACTGGATATTTTGGCTGAATCTTGTAGTTGGCATGTTCAATGTTCTTCCAATGGTTCCCCTGGATGGAGGATTCCTCTTCTCCGATGCCATTAGAAGTATAATAAAAAGAATCAAAGGAACAATCACTGAAGAAAAAAGAGAAAAGATCGTTCGTAATATAACGCTGTTTATTTCACTTATTATTCTCTTCGTGGTCTTATTCCCTTGGTTTGTTAAATACATCTAAAAAAAAGGAAAAAAATCGATGTCGGAGAATTATCAACTATTCTTCCATGACAACTCTACACGGTGAAGGAAGTTTCATACCTGCTTTCCGCAATGCATTCTTTGCATGTTTCATATTTTTTTTCGTGGTTTCAACATCTATGACCGTTTGATTTCGTTGAACTCGTGCAGCAATTGATACAATTTTCCCAAATGAAGCGCGCATTCCCTGTGAAACACGATCTGCTCCTGCTCCTGTTGCTTGTTTGTTTTCCCTTAAAACAACATGTGGATATACTCGAACTTTTAATCGATAGTTCGTGACACCAACACTTTTTTCCATGGTTCTATTCGCGGCAATACGAGCTGATTCAAGAGCAGTATGCCTGATTTGACATTGCTCATTTGCAACAAGATGAAATGTAACCGGAAACTCATCGGTCTTATTACCAAGAACAAATTGGGTTATACGAGGATTGGGAATTCCACCCATATATTCTTTGCGAGTTGATGCTTGACCTCTAATCTGTCTATACATACTTCCTGGTTTTCGTGCCATAGTCGACAACCTATTATAATCGTTATAGTAAGAAGGGGGAAATAGATATGGTATTTATAAGGTTTATTGAGGTTTCTTAGTTATTATGGAGATTTTATCCATGAGTATTGATCATTTGATTTTTTTTTGATGATTATCAAAAAGCAAACTCCTTTTATCATGACTTTAATAGCAGTAGATTAGGACTTTCGATATGCAAAAGAATTATAGAAAAACATAATGGAGAAATCTGAGCGAAAAGCGAAGGATTCGATAAAGGAACAAAAATCTGTTTCACAAGCCCCCGATTAGAAATGAGTGACATTAATCCAAAAAACTTCTATTTCCACGAATTGTCAATCAAATATTGACACAAAACAATTTAAGCAAACCCTCAATTTCATTGGTCTATGAGCTATCCACTCATTGAAGCAAAAAATGAAATTATTACAATACTTCAAGATACATTGAAGAAAAAAGGATATTCTAATCATGTCCAACTTCAACGAGCACCTGAAGGAAAAGGAACTTTTGCTTTCCCCTGTTTTTCATTATCAGCTAAAAGTAAAAAATCTCCAGAAGAGACCGCGAAAGAAATCGAAAAAAATCTTCCTGCATCAAAATATATAGAAAAAACGAAGGTATTCAGCGGATATCTAAATATTTATCTAGACAAATCAATCATTATTTCCAAAACCATGAGCAGTATTCTTGAAAGACAACATCGCTATGGAAATCTTGAAAATAAAAACAAAAAAGTCATTGTTGAACACACCTCAGCCAACCCAAATGGACCATTACATGTTGGTCGAGCAAGAAATCCCATAATTGGTGATACTATTGCACGACTTTACAATGCTTCAGGCTATCAAGTTGAAACACAGTTCTATGTTGATGATCTGGGAAAACAAGTAGCAATCCTCACTTGGGGAAAAAATCATCTAAACATAAAAGACCTTCCGAAACCCAAAAGGGAAAAACCAGATCATCAAGCAGTCATATTTTACCAACAAGCCCATAAACAAATGGAAAAGGATACAACTGTTCAACAGGAAATTGGAACATTAGTAAAAGAAAGCGAACTTGGAAACCAAACCGTTATCAAGCAAATCCATGATGCGTACAATCCTGTTCTTACTGGAATAAAACAAAGCCTTGACTTCATCAATATCCACATTGATCGTTATATTCCAGAATCACATTTCGTCAAGGATAAATCAGTGGAAAAGGTTATTGAACAATTAAAAACCAGTTCATATTGCGCCGAGGAAGATGGAGCGTTTTATCTAGATCTTAAAACATTTGGTGTGAAAGGAAGAAACACCAAGTTTTTCATTACTAGAAAAGACGGGACATCACTGTATGCCACTCGAGACATTGCCTATCACTGCTGGAAAGCAACACAGGCAGACAAGCTCATAGATATCCTCGGTGAAGATCATAAACTGGAATCAAAGCAGGTAACCATTGGACTGAAAATCATTGGAGAAAATAATCTGCCACACCCTGTTTTTTATTCTTTCGTCTCCCTTCCAGGAGGAAAAATGTCAACGAGAAAGGGAAGAGTGGTTTCACTGGATGATCTCATCGATGAATGCATTGAGCGAGCATATCAAGAAGTGAAAAAAAGACGGGGATTCGAATTATCTGAAGATCAAATGAAAAAAATTGCAGTACTGGTAGGAATTGGAGCGTTACGATATAATATCATAAAGGTTCAGCCTGAAAAAGACATCGTGTTTCAATGGGAGGAAGCACTTAGCTTCGAAGGTAATGCTGCACCATTTATTCAATACGCTCATGCACGAGCAGCAGGGATACTGCTCAAAGACACACAAATCGAACTGGATAAATCATTTACCGATTATGAGTGTCTGAATCATAGCAGTGAAACCAGACTTGTGATGAAGCTTGCGGAATTTCCTGAGGTAATCCAGAATGCAAGTGAACATTTCCGCCCTCATCAGCTCTGTTCATATCTCTATGAGGTTGCTTCGTTGTTCAATCAGTTCTACCGTGATTGTCCTGTGCTAAGTGAAAATGATGATATTCGAAAACAGGCTCGGCTCCATCTAGTTTATGCAACAAAAACCGTTCTTCACAACGGACTTGATTTAATCGGTGTCAACGCACCAGAGGAAATGTAGGATGCAATACAAATGCATACATCAACCAACGGTACTAAAAAAAATAACAAGAGTAGATAATCTTTTTAGGGGTTCCTATACCATTGATCCCTATCAGAATTGTGAATTTGGTTGTATGTACTGCGATTCCACCTTTGACAACACCGTTTATATCACTTGTAACGCTCCTCAAATTCTTAAAAAAGAAAAAGAAAAACTAAACAAGAAGGCGTGGGTTATTCTGGGATCCGTTCATGATCCTTATCAACCTGTTGAGGAAAAATATGAAATCACGAAAAACCTGATTACATATCTGCAGTTATATAAAATTCCCACGCATATTCTTACCAAATCAACGTTAGTTCTTCGTGATCTTGATATTCTTAAGAAAATGGATAACATTCGGGTTACCTTCAGCATTCCTAGCTTTGATGGTCTGGTTCATCAACGTTTTGAAGGAATCACCCCTGCACCACAGCAGAGATTACAGGCCATGCAAAAAATTGCTGAACATCAAATACAAACGGGTATAGCAATCATTCCAATTATGCCGTCTATCAATGATTCCATGCCAGCACTTCAACACATCATTGAACAATCCATAGATCATCACGCTTCTTATATCCTCCACCAATACCTTGAATTAAAAGGTGATCAAAAAAATCAATTTCTCAATCTAATAAAAAAATATTATCCTCATCTTCTCTCTTTATATAACTCACTTTTTGAAGAAAGTATCAAACCGAACGAATCATATATGAAACAAGTAAATAATCGTGTTAACAAGATTTGTCATCATTATAAGATTACTACCGCTTTAACTGAATATTAATATCATAAATGGTACAAAATTATTCTATATTTTCAACTATCTGTGGACTCAAAAAAAAATCAACCTTGTAGATTTATTTTCCTCCACATAAGTTATTTATAAGAGAGATTCTTCATATTGTTTGTTTCAATTCCTCTTGTTGGGTTTTCATATGGATCAACAATTACAGAAACGTTTAGAGAAACAACACTATTCGATCGTAGGCAATCACTCTGGAGTGAAACTATGCCATTGGTTGAAACAAAGTCTTATACACAGCAGACACTGCTATAAACAGGATTTTTATGGAATCCAATCCCACCGATGCCTGCAGATGACCCCAACGATAAATCATTGCACTCATTCTTGCCTCTTCTGCTGGAGATACCAAGGTTTTACGGAAAACCAACTCCAACATCCAGATGATCCTGAAGATATACTTGATGATTCAATACAGGCACAACAGCAATTGATTACAGGATTTAAAGGCGATCCACGCTGCGATTTCTCAAAATGGGATGAAGCAAATCATCCAAACATGGTTGCCTGCTCACTATCAGGTGAACCAACATTATATCCTTTGCTTGATGGGTTCTTTGAAGTATGTCATCAGCGAAACATGACTACCTTTCTTGTAACCAATGGGACAACACCAAAGATTATAGAAAACCTAGACCCTTTGCCAAAGCAACTTTACGTCTCGATTGTTGCCCCAAATAAACCCATTTATAAGAAGATCTGCAGCCCATTGATAGATGATGGGTGGGAAAAAATTGAGCAGACTTTGGAAATCCTCTCCTCATTAGATACCAGAACAGTTATCCGTCACACTCTTGTGGCGAACTGGAATATGGATGATAAATTCATTAAAGATTATGCTCGGTTGATACGGAAAGCAGAACCAGATTTTGTTGAACCAAAAGGATTCGTATTGGTTGGTGATTCTCGAAAACGATTGACTCTTGATCATATGCCATCCCATGAAATGATCAAAAGATTTAGTGAAAAATTGGCCAAGGAAATCGGTTATTCTTACATCAATGAAAAACCAAAATCACGAGTGGTATTGTTAACATCCGAACAAAAGAATCCATCCATCATTTCATAATCCACTGAATGAATTATTTGAACCTATTTCTATCATTATATTTATCATATCAAATATGATATTAAATATATTTTTATTCCTTTTTCAATTCAACTAATCAGAAAGCACGTCTTCACCCCCTTCAAAAAGGAGCTGTATAGTGGTATAGAGATCATCGATTCCAAGTAAATCCTCTTTACCAGTTGGAATAAGAGGTCCTTGACTTTGGAAATGCGCAATTAATCGAATGATTTCTTCGTTAATCTCCCGGTAAATGGAAGCGTGCTGCATTGAAAGTGCTTGCTCTAAAAGATCAGGATCCTGAGCCCACCCAAGCAATCGTTCTATTTCATCTTGATTAAGTAAATCAGATTTACTGAGTAAATTAATCTGGGGAATACCCAATCGATAATTAGTCGTTAAAGATAACAACAATTGAGATACAAAAAAATGAGGATTTTTTGCTAAATTCTGATCAATCAAATAAGCAACAACTGATTTTTTTGGTTGCAAAGAATCAATAATGAATTTACCAGACTGTCTGAATACAAACAATTCTAATTGACCCGGCGTATCAACAAAGATATAATCAGAACGAAATGATTCAAGACTCTTTTTTATATCATCAGTATTAAGTGCTAACATATCGGCACATGCAATTTGTGCACCATTGGGGCCTAAATGATGCTCGTCCATCACCTCAGAAAGCGTAATCCAATCTCTGATATCGATATCAGGATCATACGGAAGATTCTCCGCGCCAGGATCAAGATTCACAATAATAGCATCAATACCTCTGACCTCCATCCATCTCTTGCAAAATGAGGTTAAAGTTGATTTTCCTGAACCCGCAGTGCCAATAACATAAGTAAAAATACCTTGTTTCATCAAATATTACAATCCACGTAGCTTTTTCATATGAAGAATTCGTTTCTGAATCAAATCGTTGGTACCTATATCATGGCGAATAAACATATGATCCCCTGTAATATAGGTTAATCCTTGTTCACATCGTTTCTCAGCATCTATAATACTATCAGATATTCCAACAACAGCTAACGATCGAGAGGATGTGGTTATCACATGATCATCAGCTTTATTCACTGATGCATAAAAAAGCTTTGATCCAGAGTGATTGATCTTAGTTTCATCAACCATGATTTTTTCGCCGGCTCTACTTTTTAACCCATATCCTTCAGGAACCACGTACTTACAAACGGTTGCCAATGATTTCATATCTATTTTTTGCTTATTAATTGATCCGTTCACCATAGCCCTACAGACTGAAACATAGTCCGAAGAAAGCAAAGGAAGTACATTCATCGCCTCAGGATCACCAAATCGTGCATTAATCTCAATGATCTTTGGCCCCTGAGCAGTCAACATGAACTGGCCATAAATCGGCCCTACATAGGGACACTGTTCAGCGTATAATGCTTCAACAATATCCTGAAGAATGCTTGCAGCTTGCTCGTATTCACTTTTTGAAAGAAATGGGAGTAAACCATTTTCGGCAGAATACGATCCCATCCCACCGGTATTTGGACCCGTATCACCAGGTTTCAAGCGTTTGTGATCCTGCACCGCCGGTAATGGTAGGATTGTTTTTCCATCAGCAAAAGCCTGTAAGGTAAATTCCTCACCAATTGCTTTTTCCTCAATAAGCACCTTTGACTGTCCGCCGATTTTTTGATCAAATATGCGTTGAATATATGTTTTTGCTTCATCGGAACCCGTAAAATGATCCCCAGAAACCTTGACTCCCTTTCCACCAGTAAGACCAATTGGTTTCAGCGCGACGTCTCCATCAAACCGTTGCATAAATGAAATAGCTTTATTCACATCAGTGAAGGTATCAAAAGAAAGTTGACCTCCTATATCATATTTTTTCAGGATATTTCTCATCCATTCCTTATCTGTTTCAATACGTGATGCCGCTTGTGTGGGGGCACAAACCGCTACGCCCTGATCTCTTAATCCATCGGTCAATCCTGCCTGTAATGGAGCTTCAGGGCCAATCAACACTAGATCAATTCGGTTCTCGAGAGTGAAATCTATGATTGGTTTAACCTCCGTTTCAACTTCATTAAGAAACGTTTTGGATATTGACTGAATTCCAGGATTAACGTTTTTCATCACACTAAAAAGCGTTGCATTTTTTGATTTGTAGACTGCATCACACATCGCGTGTTCTCTTGCTCCCCCTCCAACAACTAATACATTCATATTGTTTTCTTCTCCCCTATAATTTAAATTTAAACCGTCCTCTCTTTTTATTTTTCCAAAATATCAGCAACTCGAAGCAATGGCACAAAATCCACATCCAGTTTTTTTATTTTTTCTTCAGCACCATTATCTCTATCAACCACAACCAGAACTTTATCTACAATCCCTAATGAAGAACGGATGATATTGACTGTTGTAAGAACTGATCCTCCACTGGTAGTGACATCCTCGATTATCAACACTTTTTTATCCTTAACAGATCCACCCTCAATTTGTTTTCCTGTACCATGGCTCCTCTTTTTTTTTCTTACAATAACAAAAGGAATACCGGTTTCTAAAGAAACAGCAACAACAAGAGGAACTGCACCAAGTTCCATACCTGCGATCACATCGTAGTTACCATCATTAACATAAACTGCCATCTCCTTAGCAATTGCACGTAAGGTTTTTGGGTGAGTGCTAGCTTTTTTTATATTGATATAATAATCACTTACAGCCCCTGATGTGAGAACAAAATGACCAAATTGGATTGCACCACAATCCTTCAGCATTTCAGCTAATTTTTGCTTTTTCATAGACACAATGCATAATAAAACAATATGATAAATAAGTTACGAGAAAAAAAAAAAAA
>CAZQMI010000001.1:65561-69424 GCA_964594475.1 uncultured Thermoplasmatales archaeon | reverse complement strand
CTCAGATGCTTTTCTGGATGCTATTACTTATGATGGTGAGTATGGGTATGCAATAGATTGCCACACTTATGGTGAGGCAGACGTTGCAATGTACGATGGGGAATACGATTACGATGGTGCTATTCCCTTCTCTATGACAGCAGATGAAACATTCGATGGTACTCTTGGTTGGGATTATGATTGTAATCCTGACTTGTACTTTGACAATCAGCCATACTTGCCGGATGAGTTGGAGATTGCTTTTAGTGCTATAGAGCCAGAGGATAACTTTGATCTACCTGATGATGAGATATCTTTTGAGTTAGAATCAGAATCTGATGATTCTTTCTCCCTGCCTTCTGATGAACTAAACGTTGGCATTGTGGAAGACCTATTTGATCACTTTGCTAATCCATTCATTTATGACGGTACGTTAAGCTACGGTGGTACTGCTCCTCTGTTCGGTGGCTATGCTCTGTTCTATGATGGCAGTTCTACCTTCGGTAGCTTTGGTACGTATGGAGGTAGCCCTGACGTTTATGACGGTACACTAACGTACTCTGGCAGTCCTCATAACTTTGGTGGAGATACACCATACGAAGATGATATTGATATGGTTGTGTCTTCAGATATGGAAGACAGTATCTCGTATGCAGATGAACTCGATATGAGTTTAGGACGTAACCTTGAGGATACTGTTGCTCCTATCACAGACGCAGGAGAGATTGATCTTGAATCAGAGCTGTACGATATATTTTACGCTGACGTAATATATTATAATGGAGACCATGATTTTAACACTACGTTGACTTACGGAGCTGGACCGGTCTCTGATGATGTAGATATACTTGTTGAACACGCGGTAGAAGATTCCTTACCTACCTCAGAAGAATTCGAATCAAACTGTGTGGCAGAGTTCCCAGAAACAGTAAGTGTATCTGATGAAGTTGAGCAAGTAATTTCTATTGAAGATGAAGGAGATCCTTTCGGAGAGGTCTATCTCTTCGGGGATACCGATCTGACTTATAGTTCTGCTAACAACATGGTGCTCGGTGGAGACACTTATAACGTTCAGGCAACGTACAATGGATTCACTTTGCCAGTATACGATGAGTTAGAGATTGTCCAAGAGAGCGCTCTTATAGATAACTGGGACACTGGCACTGATACTTGGGACCAACCTGGCGATAAATGGGATACTTAAATAAATGTCTTTTGATTATGATCAACCAGCCTACCAATCAGACCTTAGATCTGATCGAGTAAGAGAGAACTTTCAAGCTCTCAGTACCTTTCACAAAGGAAGTACACCCCCACCGTCTCCACGTGAAGGATTTTCTTGGCTTGACGATGGAAATCCTAATAACTGGAAGTTAAAATACTACACTGGTTCTGGCTGGATGGTTTTTGCGGAACACATGGAATCAGTTTCCGTATTCGGTGCCATAGATAAATTTGAACTCGAGGAGCATTTAGAGTTCTATGAGGGTGACAATCCTCCTCCATTCGTTAACGTTGATGATTACAACTTTGAAGATGCTGCTGGATTTTCACCGACCGATGATCAGGATATAATTTTTAGGTTAGAGCCTCATGGCCGTTATACCAACGGCCTTAAGATAAGACTCAAATACTGTATGTCTACCGCTGAAGCCGGCTTAGTGAAGCTGAAGTTGGATTATCGCTTAAAGATAGATGGTGGTGCTGTATCTGGAGGTAGCGATTATTCATCTATAGTAACTATGGACCCAGTGGATACGGACAACGTGGTGGCGTTCAACGAGGATTTGAATCTCCCGTCTGGTAGGCTTGATGAAGGTATACAGATGGCTCACTTTCGTTTAACACGATTGGGGTCAGATGTGGGGGATACCCACAATGGGGTTTTCTGTGTTTTTGGGATTATTCCCAAAGTAACTTGAACTTGATTAGGAGGAAGCTGGATCATGAATTATGAAGAAAGAAGAGTGAAGGCATTTGTGGGATCGAAGCATGATACCACAGATTCCAAGCTCGACACCGGTCTTTCTCGGCTGACCACGGTAAAGGGTTTTACCGATACAGTCGAGAGCCAGCTGACGACCGTCAAGGGCTTTACTGATACCTTGGAGAGTTCTGCGGCCACCATCAAAGGATTTACGGATGGTGCCGAGTCCATGTTGGACACGAATGAATCTCTTCTTGGTACTGTCAAGTCTGATGTTAGTACGGTTGGCAGCCAGGCAGACACAAATGAAACACTTCTTAACACTGTTGACAGTAAAGTTGACACTATCCAAAGCTACACGGATACAGTAGAGTCTCAGAATGATACGAATGAAGACCTGCTCAACACAGTCGACAGTAAGGTGGATTCTCTCCAAGGTTTTACTGATACGGTAGAGTCTCAGAATGATACAAACGAGACACTGCTCGGTCAGGTACAGAGTCAGAATGACACGAATGAGAGTTTGTTGAACACTATCTCGTCTTCCACGACAACTGGCCTCAGTTCTCAGTTGGAAACTAACGAGAGTCTCCTCAACGAAATCGCTGGTTATACGGATACAGTTGAGTCGCAGAATGAAACAAACGAAACTCTCATCAGTACAGGTAACAGTAAACTTGAAACGGTCAAGGGCTACACGGATTCTCTTGAGAGTCAAGTTGGTACTGTTAAGGGTTACACGGATACTCTCGAGTCACAGAATGAGACTAATGAGAGTAAGCTGGATACCAACCTGTCACGTATCAATAGTGTCAGTAGTAAGTCAGAAACGATCAAGGGTTATACGGATACCGTCGAAAGTCAGCTCAGTACAGTTAAGGCTTACACGGACACTGTAGAATCTCAAAACGACACCAACGAAGGCTTGCTCAATTCTGTTGAGTCTAAAGTGGATACTTTGGAAGGTCTTGTTACTTCCATTGAAAACAACGTGTCTGCCAAAGTCGTCCTGCCTGATCCGATTGAGAGGGATGAGTCCGGAGATCGTACAGTAAGAATCTGGATTTACAACTACGATTCTTCTGGCAACATGGAAGATCCAGACAGCAATCCTACGGTAGACATTACCGATTCTGCGGGCAACTTTGCCAAAGAGTCAGATGATGTTACGGATATCGATGATATCAGTACTACCAAGGATAGTACAGGTGTCTACTACTATGACTGGACAATCCATGATGACATGAGTCTAGAAGACTACCATGTCAGGTTCACAGTGGTTGAGAGCGCCGTTACCACATACCACGCTCGGTCTGTTGAAATTGTGGACAATGCTGGTCTGGCTGCTACCGTTGACAGTAAGCACACAACGACAGACAATCTTGTGTCTACTGTTGAATCCAAAGTCAATACTGTACAGGACTACACTGATACCGTTGAGTCTCAGAATGATACAAATGAAAATTTGATCAATACTGGTAACAGTAAGCTCGACACAGTTAAGGGCTACACGGATTCTCTCGAAAGTCAGGTCGGTACAGTCAAGGCATATACGGATACGTTGGAGTCTCAGAATGAGACCAATGAATCTAAATTGGACTCCAATTACTCCCAGATGACAACAGCCAACAGCAAGTTGGATACTGTTAAGGGGTTCACGGATACCGTTGAGAGTCAGGTATCAACGATCAAAGGCTACACGGACACCGTTGAATCTCAAAACGATACCAACGAATCACTGCTTAACACGATTAAGAATAATGGTGTTGGTGGTGGTGCTACGTCGTCGAAGCAGGATACAACTCATTCCATGCTCGAAACAGTCCAGACCTATACGGATACTGTCGAGTCACAGAATGATACAAATGAAACCCTGCTGAACACAGTGGATAGTAAACTTGATACTGTTCAAGGTTTTACTGATACACTTGAGTCAACCGCAGACACCATCAAGGGA
>CAZQMI010000001.1:2523-65551 GCA_964594475.1 uncultured Thermoplasmatales archaeon | reverse complement strand
GATATACTGACACGGTTGAATCTCAGAATGATACAAACGAAGATCTCTTGAATACTCTGGATTCGAAAGTTGATACTATTGCATCCGGAGGCGGTTCTATACAGGTAGCGCAGTTTGACGAAGTGCTCTTTGATAAGACCACTGGTACTCTGACTGGTGATGGTAACTCTGAGGATGAAGAAGATACGACTGATTCAACTCAGACGGCTTACAATGATACTGCCATTATGGCATCAAAGAGTATCACGTCACCTGAATCGGATACCAAAACAGTACGGTTTACTTACGTAGACATCGGCTGGAATGGCCAAGTATCTGGTGGTAATGGCGACACTGGTAAATCCAAGTGGGCTGTTGTTTCTGGTACCAGTGCTACTCTCACAGGCTCAGCGGATCTTACCGATGAGCTCAGTGAAGGCAGCACAAAGCAGGGAAGATGGCGTTCTGGTCAGATAAAACTGACCGAAATGAACACACTTCCTTTTACAGTCATGCTTGTAGGTAAGGTGGATAATGTTGGTGATACATTAACCTGTAAAGGTTATGTTGGTTCCAGCATTACAGTAGCCTACGAGATTTGAAGTACGGGGCTAACGTATGATGGCACCAAGTCTCTGTACTTCAATAGACTGGATCTAACCTTTGGTTAGCGGTACCGGCCAACTTCGGCTATGTTGGCTTGTATCGGCCATCAGTTAGTCAGAAGTTGTTCATGAAGCCAGTTGAGAAGTATTGTTTTTAATCAGGCTGGGCTTAGGCTCAGCCTGATTTTTATCTCAGTCTAACTTTTTGGTGGAGGTAGGTGGAATGAAGTTTGGAATTTTTAGTCTCAATTTATCTTTCTTTAAGCCTGTAGCTGATGCCCTTACCAAGAGAGGCCATCAGCTTCTTTACTATAAAGACACAGGCAATCAGAGAGAAGATGGATTTCAAATGGGGAGGCTTCTGCAGTGGGCAGATGCATACTTTATTGATTTTTGCCAAACTCCGTTACCTGAAGTCTTGCAGAGAAATAATGCATTCAAGAAGCCGGTGTTCTCTCGGTTGCATCGTATTGAAGTATACAATAAGTTAACATCAGATAAGAACTTTCCGTGGGATCAAGTAGACGTATTGTTTGCTTCTGCACCTCATGTGTTAGATAAGTTTATGCACAAGAGAAGCGGTAAGAGCAAACCCAAGGAAGTTGTAATAGCCAAGACGAACACTGTAGACACCAACAAGTTTATGTGGACAGAGAGAAGATGGAAACCTCCCTTCCGTCTCTGCATGTTGGGTAACTTCGTTCCTAAGAAGCGTCAGTATACTTTAATTGAGATGATGTTTGATGTCAATCTCATGCATCCCAACAAGTTCAAGCTCGATATTGTAGGTCATAAAGGATTGTGGTCTGGTTATGGTAACGCTGAGTATTATGAGAACTGCTTGGATCTTATAGAGGATAGGAAACTTGAGGACGTTGTTACTATTTACGATCCTCTTCCACACGACAAGGTACCAGAGTTCTTGCAGGATGAGCATGTTATCATATCAAACTCTAATGAGGAAGGCACTCACGTGTCTATTGCTGAGGGACTTTGTTCCGGCTGTTTGGCATTCGTACATAATTGGAGAGGCTCTCAAGCTGTGTATCCTCCAGAGATTGCGTTTCACTTTAACTCTGCGGGAGAGTTTGTTGACAATTGTGAGCGAGTTGTTGAACTGTCGGAATTAGGTCAAATTACAGGTGAGGCGAAGAAACGTTCAGATCTTGCTATAGAGAAATACGGTGACTTAGGGATCTATGAACGTATGGTGATGGTCATGGAAGAAAAGATTAACTCTTCTAAGGTAAAAGTAGATGAGAGAAGAAAAGAAGATACGAAAAATAATGCGACAGCAAAAGAAGAATCAAAGTCTGAATAGTGGTGCTGATCGGATTAAAAACCATAACCAAGTTAGAGGTGGAGAGACAATGAAGATTGCTCATTTCTGTTACGTAGGTCCTAACAAAAGTGGTATGTATGAGACAACAAGAGAACTTTGTTCAGCTGAGCTTGAAGCCGGATATGATTCTTGCTTGATAGACACCAGTTGGTATCCAGATGGTGAGCCTTCAACAACGGCTGCCAGAGACCGAGGCGTGGATATTAAGCCGTTGAAGTGGTCTGAGAATGCTGACTTACATGTACTTCACAGCGTTATCCCGCAAGAGGTATTTGGAAAAGCTCCTGTCATCTGTATGTTACACGGAGCTCCTGAATATGTATTTTACAGCGAAGTGTTTGGACATGAAAAAGGTGACAGGGGATTCTCAACTCTGTTACTGTATGCTCAGAATAAAAGTCCGAAGGTTCACTTTGTTACACTGTGGGAAAGGCACGTTGAAGTATGGAAGACTTACCTCGGAGATAACGTCAGCTATGTACCTTCTTGTGTTGATCTTGAAAAATATAAGATGGAAGGCGAGCCAATAGAACTGAAGAACCCTGGTAAGTTTAATATAGGGTTCTGTGATTCTTGGAGAGAAACATATTGGAAGGATCCGTTCAGGGTTATTTCAGGTGTTAGACTGTTTTACGAAGACAACGATGATGTAAGGCTACACTTTTTCAGTATACCAAGAGAAGAAAAAAGAGATGTTCTTTGGGATAGAACTATCTGTGCTGTACAGCGTACATGTCCGGGTCTCGTCGGTGGCATCTATGAGAGAGTAGTTGGTATGGACAAAGTTTACCGTGCCCTTGATGTTGTTGTTTCACCAGTCAGAGAAGAAAGCCGTATTGTAAGGGAATCAGCAGCTTGTGGTACTCCAGTAATAACGATGAAAGGAAAAACTTACACTGACTATACAGCTGATTTTAGTAACCCACAGGATATTAAAAAAGCATTAGAGTTGTGTAAGAAGGATTTGAATAAGAAGGAAGATCTTGCTACGAAGCTAAGTGACCAAGCCAAAGAATCATTTGATTACCAAGAGACAGTAAATTCATTAGGAAGACTTTATTCAAAAATTGCTGACTCTAATAAGAAATAGAGATGCAGCAAGCAAGACTGTAATTTTTATTGTCAAATTATTCAAGGATATTGTTGATGGTCGGAGGAGTTTTAAGCACTACCAGATTGCTAAGAAAAGCCGCCCTGGTTCATTCAGAGGATATTGGCGATGGCACCAGCTACGTCTTTACCTTAGAACCAGATGACATAGATACAAGCCAATGTGTGGTGGAAGTTTCAGAAAACAGTTCCAAAGTCATTGTCGCACCCAAAATCGAAAAAGATCCAGATGGTACTGGCAATCAAGTCAGGATAACTTTTGATTCAAACGACGTGCCGTCTTCTAATCAGTACAAAGTGACGGTTGTAGGTTTATAATAGGAGATACCTAAATGAACGAAAAACCAAAGAAGCCACAAAGAGGCAAGGGTATTCGAGACATCTTCCGCAAACCGAAAGGTGAGGTAGAGATCATTGCCAAAAATGTTCACACAGGGGAAACGAAGGTCTTAGCAGCCGATAGTAACTTGGTAGTGGACCTTGCCCGAGAAAACATGTCCCGACTTATTGCTGGTGATTCTAACGCAGCTGGCGAGCGTTATGTTACCAAGATGTCTTGGGGTACTGGTGGTCATGATCCATTGAATCCCTCCAACCCTATACCTCCGACTTCAAGTGACACTGGTCTCAGCAGTGAAATCAGTCCTCCTGGTAAAAAGACAGTAACATACGACTTCCCGAATGCCACCACAGTTAGGTTCGAATCAGAACTGACTGAGAGTGAAGCAAACGGTCAGGGCCTTTCTGAAGTCGGTCTTTGGACTGATGACAATGTTCTTTTCGCTCGGAAAACATTCGGATTGATCACCAAGAGCAGTGACTTTGCGTTTCTGTTTAAATGGAAAATCCTATTCTAAGAGTAAGAACCATGGGCATTTTGTCCAAGTTCAAGCCATTGTCACCGTTGAGCAAAATTGATGACAATGGCTTGATTCATAAGAAGAGAAATAAAGCTGCTCGTAAAAGGTTACGTAAACAGAGAGCGTTGCAAAAAGAGATAGAAGGGCACAAACGAAAAGGATTTTACACAAAAGACGGAAAAGCAATTTGCCAAATCTGCGGTGAAGCATTAGATAAAATAGCCACAAGAGGACACCTTAGAAGACCCGACCATAATATAACAACCAAGGAATACAAGGACAAGTTTGAGGCTCCAACTGAATCAATATCACTCAGAATGAAGCGAAGGAAGATTGCTATTGATGGTAAGTTTAGGGACTTTATACCCCATGATATTAAAATTACTTCAAAAGAGTGCAAAAACGAAATAAAGATTAAGAGAACTTATTCACTCTATGAAGGTAACAAAGTAGTTTGCCAGATTTGTGGTAAATCTTTTGACCATATTGAGTATCACTTGATGCATGCCCACTCTGTTTCACCAGCTTATTACCGTCGGTGTCTTGGTAATGACGTACCGATGTTCAGTAAAGATTCAAGAAAGAAGCACAGCAAGGCCTGCAAGCTGGGTGCCAAAGAAATTGAAGGTCTAACAGAACAAAGAGTTGCGCAAGCTCACACTCCAAAAGCTCTGTCAAACTTGTCTAAGTCATTAAGGGTCTTTTACAATACACCTGAGGGTAGAAGGAAACAATACGAGAAGACACGTGAACAATACTGGGATAACCCAGAAAAGAAGGCTCGTGCTCGTGATAAAATGAAAGAATTCTACAGTACACCTGAAGGTAAACAAGTCTGCCGTGATCGGATGAGCGATAAGATAAAGCACGGAGGGTCTAAGCTATATCTTCGAGGCTGGTATACATCAGAAAAGACAGGTAGAGAATGCTGGCATGATTCTTCACTTGAGCTCGGCGCATTTATTAAGTTAGATGGAGATGATTCTGTTGTTGACTTTGAAGCTCAACCGTTTCAAATTGTCTATGAACTAGATGGTGAAGATAAAGAGTATACGCCGGATCTCTTGGTTACTATAAGGGGTGGTCAGAAGATAGTAGTAGAGGTCAAACCAAGAAGAAAGACCAATACACCAAAGAATCAAGCAAAATTTGCATTCGCGAAAGCATTTTGTAAATCAAAAGGTTGGGAATTTCAAGTCTGGTCAGATAAAGATATTTTCGATAATACTAAGGATAAGTACAGTTTAATCAAATCGTTTAGAGCAAAACAAGCGAGTTCTTAAGCCTACCAATTCAATTTCATTTTACCAAACAAGTAATTTTTACCGACCCTTCATGTTGCGTACATACGCAGCACAAAACTGTTTTTGTTTTTGTAGTAGTTAAAGTTGGGATCACACCTGTGGGCATCCCTGCTCAAGACTTCGAACTTACTTTTTGTTAGAGGAGGAATCAGGTTATGGCTGACATTACCAAACCTAATCTACCAGATGCGGGTGCGGTTGACTATAATTCTGGTGATATTGATTACCTGGTGGCTACTGACGCAGTCTATTACGTCAATGCTAACAGGCCGCACCGGAACTTAGCTCACCGTGACAATCTTCTGGAAAGCAAGTTGGATACAGTCATAGATTGGCTGAACGATGCACGTGGTTCAGTAGCTGATCTTGACAGCCGACTTGATGTTTCAATCAATGAAGATGGTACACTCAAAACTGCTCCAGACATTACGGAGATTGAGCAGGTAACGGCTACCTCACTTGAGTCTCGTGCAAGAATGTTCAGAGCACAATGTCCAAGTGGTTGGTTGCCTCCGTATGGTGGAGAAGACTCCACTTATGGATACATGAGTGTAGGTGAAATTGTAGAACTTGACTCCGCTCTTTATTCCGGTGGTGCCAATGAAAGTGCCAACCGAAACAGAGTACGTGGTTCTTTGAACGTACGTCCACATGACAGCGTTGAGACCGGTGACGCTAACAATATTTATCTTGTTAGTAACCCAATGAAGGTGAACGTCAACGGCTATACGCTTACTCTTGAGAGCCGTCCGTCCAAATACGCAAACAACATCATCAATCTTCCTGACGCCCCTTCCAGTGGTGCTCGTCAAGACATGGTTGTTCTTGAAGCCTGGAAAGAAGAAGTGGAACCAGGCGCAAGTGATGATGTCTTCTTCCCGTTTGGTAACGTGAACTTCGATGAGTCTTCCGTTACTATGGGTGGTACCAGCTTTACACTGGCCAACACTGATCAGTCTGGTGGTAACTATCCTGCGTATCTTGCCTCTTCAGATGAGCATGGTTATTACCTGGCTGCTGATGACACCAATATTGCTGACTTTGTCAAGGATGAAAGAAACAATGTAGGTATGACATCCGACGGCAAGTTCTTTCAGGTACGTTGGCGGTTGGTACCGTTGAGCGATGTTGATCCCTCAGTTGTTGGAGGCAATGATCTGGTTACAGCTGGTCTCAAAGATTCATCTGGCAATTATTTCAGACCACAAGGACAGTTGGCTTCACGTCCGGCCGCAGGAGCAGCTACCGGAGCGGAAGGTATCTTATACGCTCAAGGTAGTGCAGATGTACCGGGATCCACTCAGCTTGATTCTGGTATGTTCCTGGGTGGCGGTTACACTGATTCTTCTACAGCGATGTCTACCATTTCTGGTCTTTCTCTTGATGGGTTTGCCTACGCAATACCTGTCTGTGCTGTACATCGCCGTAACAGTACTGCATGGGATAAGGCTGGCAACATGAACGGTGCTGGTTCTATCAGTTCTGGTACTTCTGGTCGACCTGACGATCTGTATTATGATGAAGTCAATGAACGTGATATTGTTGATCTTCGTCACCGTGTATCTCCGGATGGTTGGAGTGATCTGAAAAGTATCTATGAAGAAACACTTCAGCAACTGTTGAAGTCAGATCTCAAAACCAGTTGGGAGCAGTACAAAGAAGACCCAGATGGTAATGGTGCATTTGCTGATCTGGATATCTACGGCACCAAGTTGCTTCGTGCTGAAGGTATCAAGAACTCTTCCTTTGATTCAAGCTGGGACGTTGTGCTTCGACTGTCTTGTAACAATACCATTAATGCAAGACCTGACGGTATGCGTAACTACTACAGTGACCAACCAGGTGAACAGGCATTGTTTGGTTACATCCCGAATGAAAGTTCGGATGGTGTTACACCAACACAGCCGTTTACATACACGTCTGCAACGCACACCCTGTCTATGGACGCTACGGACCTTGTAGCCAACGATGGTTCAAACAGTAATCGTCCGCAGTGGTCTGGTCGTACGCCGGATCTTTACTGGGGCGACGAAGATAATACAGCTTCTGGTGCAGGTGGTATGGATAGAATTGGAAAAGGTACGAAGGTCTTTGCTACCTTTTCTGGTTTGACTGGCGATAGTATTTCTGCTGTTATCGAGCAAGAAACATACTTGCGTTTTGGTAATAGTGGATCACCTCAAACCTTAGGAAACGGAGATGTTTACCAAGCACCTAACGGTGTTCAAGTAACTGTCAACGGTGCTCCTGCTGATGCTACGAATGAGGTTTGGTATAGTGGTTACTTCACCGGAGCTACTGTACCTAATACTGGTACTTGGAATAAAGTTTCTGGTACCGGTCCGGCTTCGTGGAATGTCAATAATGCAGACTATGTGGGCTACAGGTTCCCGGATTTTGGCCAGGGAACAGGTGGTTCTGCTGGTGATCTTGAGTACGTCGGTGAAGGCTACGACCTCCATTCCGGCAAGGCTGTCTACATCAATTCTTACCTGTACTTTCAGCCTGGCTCCGGTTTCCTGTCTCGTGTGCCTTACGATGACCACTCTTCGGCGTACGATGGTCTGAACAGCATCAAGCGAACCGAGTTCCGCATCAACGGTACGCAGGTTCTTCCGGGTGATGGGCAGGACTTCCATCCGTTTGGTTCACCCATTGACCCTACTGTTGGTGATAACTATGCCGGTGTGCCTGATACGCATACCAAAGCTACTTGTACTGCAGGGTTTGTAAAGCGTGGTGCAGTGGTAAGTGTCAATGAGGAAGGTACCTATGATACTAATTTGGTTTGGTCACCCTCTGTCATCAAAGATGGTTCCACATACAAGATGTGGTATGCTGGTAGTGATGGTTCTGACTGGCGTATAATGTATGCAGAGTCTTCTGATGGTCTGACCTGGACTAATCACCAGATGGTTGTCGATAGTGGCTCTGAAGGTACTTATGATGTGCTTAGTGCTCATAGTCCTTCTGTTATCAAAGATGGAACCACGTACAAAATGTGGTACTCCGGAAGAGACGCAAGCGGTAACTTTAGGGTCATCTATTGTACGTCCAGTGATGGTATTACCTGGTCTAGCTTTCAAATGGTTGTTGATATTAGTTCAGAAGGTACCTATGATACGACCCATTCTATGTATCCGACAGTAATCAAGGACGGATCTACTTACCGTATGTGGTATACAGGTAATGACGGTAGTGGTTACAGAATACTTTATGCTGATTCGTCTGACGGTATCAGTTGGTCTAACTTCCAGCTGGTTGTCGATAGTGGCTCTGAAGGTACTTATGATACAAATAACGCTCAACGTCCTCGTGTCATCAAAGATGGATCTGTATATAAAATGTGGTATATTGTTAGTAATAGTGCTGGCCATACGTCCCTGCTGTATACCTTTTCTACTGACGGTAAATACTGGGCACGTCCTAAGATCTTTATTGATAAACAGAATGAAGGCACTGATAACAGACCCTCCTATGCCCTATCTGTTATTAAAGAGGACTCTGCTTATAAAGCATGGTATGTAGATTACGACGGATCGTATCGGAGAATTATACACTGTGTCCTCTCCATGCAGGACACTGCTAACACTGGCACAAGTCTTGTAGGCGCTTACAGCACAACCGGAACAATGAACTTTGCTCCGACCGCTGATGACGACGTGTTGGTCTACTACGAGGCTCGTGCTCTTCAGCAGGATTGGAGTCGTCTCGGTGGCAGTAGTCCAAATATGACGTTGACATACTTATTGAAGTACATTCCAGATACAGGTATAATGAGTACTCTTGGTCTTTCTGGAAAGCCTGCGACTAATACCTTTCCGAGAGAATACAGAGATGTTTTTGCGTCTTTGTGGCTTAACAAATACTATAGCATAGATAGTGTTGATTTCTCATTAGCCACAGAACCCCTCTTTGCTCCAGGGGATTTATTTCCAACGTGGGATAAATTCAAAGAGTATGTACCGATTACCTTTGATGCACATGATGGTTCTTCATTGTCTCTTAATTCTAAACCGAGGGCAAATGAATATATTAGCCTTTCTGGGCTGAATTATATATACGATAACAGTAATGATGCGATTATATCATCCAGTGATCCTTTATATGGTTTATTTGGTAAACGTCGTATGCCAGTTTACCCAACGAACACTGCTCCTGGTAACGGACGAATCGGGACACTGGTTGGTAATATCGGTGAGAAGAACAAAGAATTGTTTATGGGTTTGGTTGCAGGTCCAGCATTGAAAAACGGTGAGGCAACCAGACAGTTACACACACAAATGGTAAATCTGCTTGGACGTCCTCTGGTACGGTAAGATGCATCTCACTGAGCGGGAGTGGGCCATAGCGGTCTACTCCTGCTTTTTATTCATAGGCATAGTTTGCTGGGTTATTCTGCTTATGAAGGATGATTCAAAATAACCAGGAGAACGATTATAGCTTATGTGCTTTTGGTTATCTCGATAGTTGGAATTCTTCTTGGTCTACTGATGGTAATTATTAGTATACTGGAAGATTGAAATACTTAGTGAATCCAGTCTGGACGAAATCGGAGAAGGGTTCTCCGGTGGGAAAAACAACGATGACTGGTGATTGTTAAGGAGATTTGTTATGAGTTTGAATTTAGTGAATGGTTTTGAGGATATTATTAACAAGTGTAATCTCACAACCAATGGTGCCTTTCGCATTGATCAGCGTGGTAACTTTAGTACCTGGGCACCTTGTAAAGTGGGTGACTATCTTTGTGATTGTTGGAAGGTGGACTCACAAGGTATTGATTATGTAGAAGCTGACTTCAACGGTGATGCTATACTTTTTCGAGGTCACGGTAGGAAAGGTCAAAGCATATCCTTGGAGAACAGGGATAAGGAGCTATTTGGACGGAGCACTATTGAAGATCAATATAATCGTTCGGCTCTAACAGCTGCTTGCCAATTGTATCTTGTTAAAGGGCAACTGCGTTTTAACGTCTCTCCACGATGGGATACTGTAAACGATACACTAACATATTCCAAAGATGTGCGCTGTAAAATTGGACGAGGCACAGGACTGGGAAACAGTAACTTTGAAGCCGTACGTGTTTATAAAACTCGTGCCTTTGCCTTCGATAGAGAGGCTTATATTGGTATTACTTTAGATGCTGACGGAGAGTTCGAGTTTTGGGTTCATAACTTCCGTGAACTTTCGGGAGCATATAGAAACCCACCGCAAGATTGTTTCGTCCCCTACGCCGAGGACTTACAACGGTGCGAGCGGTATTATCAGACTGGTAGTTTGGACAGAGTATACTTGCCTCTGAGAAGCACTGCTGGTAGCATGTATTGTCGTGCCCAGTTAGATTTTAGTACAGTTATGGCGGGTACGCCCTCGGTGTCTGCAGGTTATGGTTCAAACTTTGGTGACTTGTATCAAATTGCTGAGCTTGGGACAAATACCATACTTAACGACCCTGTATCAAATTGGAACAACCCAACAACCAGTGGTATAGACGCACGAGGTTGCCGAATTGAAATGCAAAGAACTTCTGTAGCAGCTAACATTAGTATTGCTGCACCGTTTGTTGCATGGACAGCCGAGATAGCATAACAAATCACTTTAACGATAACTCTTAACGGAGGTATAAACAAATGGGTATTCTTACGGTTTCATATGATGGCGTTTCTTGCACCCCAATGCGTCCGGAAGATCCGGACAAAAACTATGGGTCTGCTGACGTGCCTTCCGGTACCAATGCGGTTATTACCGCAGCGGCAGATCACATTGCTCGTAACTATGACAAGTCTTGTGCACCTGCAAGACTTGATATGGATGCACAGGAATCCAAGTTGACAACACTCAAAGGCAATCTCTCTGCAGTTGAGAGCTACACTGATCCGGACGAAGAATCAAAGTTCGTTCTGGATCGTAGTGAGGTGCTTAACCCAACTGCTGATGAAGTACAGGCACGTATTGACAGTGTACGTGGGTTCACGGATGACCAGGCTCAGCAAGCATGTGACGAGTATAACCATCCGCAGGAAGGCGAAGAAGCACCCGATCCTCAACGTACTCTTGATGAACAGAAAGATCTTCTTCGTAAAAAGAATGGCCGTATTGATGAAGAAGGTAACATTCTGTCTGATCCTACTGAAATGGAAGCTTCAGATGTTATCGTTGAAGAACGAAAGACAAATCTTGCGGAAGATCAACTTGACAAGATCATGAAAGATAATCTTGAAGTTCCTCTTTCTCCTGAGGAAGTTTCTTCTGGTACTTGTACTATAGCATCCGATGGAGTTACCATTACGGACAGCTCTGGTTCCTTTGTTGCTGATGGTGTTCAGGAAGACGATCTGGTTAAGGTTGCTGGCTATGTGGTCAAGGTCAGTTCCGTTACCAGTGAGACTGAACTTGTAGCCAAAAAGGTTGCCAAGGAAATCACGGAAGCTGCTTCTTACAGTATCTTGAGAGACAGCTTCATGTCGCAGTTTGAGTTCTCTACTGTCGAAGAAGAATAACAATAACTTATTGTTCAGACCCACTTACCTGTAATTTTATTTGGTAAGTGGGTCTTTTATTATAATGGTCAATTGGAATGTCAGAAAAATATCAAACTATAGAAGAGCGGTTAGGAATTCTAACAGGCATTCTTCAAAACATACCTACGCAGATAGAACAGCTATATTCCAAAGTGAACTCAATAGCGGAGGAACAAGCAGATCTACATGCAAAGATTGGTGCTAAATTAGACCAATTGGACAAGGATGTGGACAGGACATGTGCAAGAGACAGATCTAATTGTCCATATTACGACAGGTTCAAAGCGACTCATAAATTGGAAAACGAGGTTAAAGAGGTTCAAAAATTTGTTAAGGACAGCAAAGACGATAAATCTTTTTTGCGTAAACATCTGGCAACATTCATTGTGTCGTTAGCGTCATTTGTATTAGGTTCTTTGGTGGTTTACGCACTACTCAATATGTTAGGTGGCTAAAATGCGGGTATTATTTCTGGAAGACAGCCCTCCTCAACGACGGATCATATCAAAGTTTTTATCAAAGACAGATGTAATCGAGAAGATTGAAGCTGTTAGTTCAGTAGCTGAAGCAAGAGACGCAGTAAACCGAGAAGAATTCGACTTGCTTATACTGGACGTCATGATGCCAGGTAACAAGCGTGGTGGTATAGAGTTCTTATATGAACTTCGTAAAGAGGGAGTCAAGACGCCCGTCATTCTTTACACGGCAGCCGACTTTAATATCATTCGGGATGCATTAGAGGATGGCATTAACTGTTTGACCTACATACCTAAAGATACTCCGATAGTACAACTCGCAAATAAAGTAAGAGAATTTGACAGTATAGTTTCAGAAGAAGGAAGAAGTAAATTAGATAATTTGCAGTCTCTCGCTGAGAGAGTTCAGACCTCTTTTCGTAATGGAGAAGAGAGGTATAACCAAGTAATGTCAGCCACTAATGGAGGAGTTTGAATATGGGATTTGAAATTAAAGATCTCGTCAAGAAGATACCTGACGGTATCAAGAATGTTGTTGGCGGTGCAGTTGGTAGTAAGAAGTTCTGGGTAACTGCTGGTACTTCAGTAGCGGCAGCTTTCCTGTTTCCGAAGTGGGCTATCGTGGCCATCCACGTTTGGCTGGTCTGCCAGGCAGCTACAGACGTAGCACGTATCCTGAGAGATCCTTCGGGCGAACTGCCGGAAAGCCTCTCCGAGCGCTTCAAAGAAGGAATTGCCAACGTGCTGGGTGGTCTGCTCGGTAGCAAGAAAGCACTGGTCACCGGTGGTGTATCAACCATCATAGCAAAAGCTCACCCACTATGGGCGCTCAGTCTGGTTGTTAACTGGATTGTTTGCCAGACTGTTATCGATATTGTCCTCATAATCAAGAAGAAAAAAGCGTGATCACTATGGGCAATAAACTAACCATAACAACCCTCATCCTGGTACTGCTAAGTGTGGTACCAGGATGTTCCATTCTTGAGGTAAAACAGCCAGATGTCTACCAGAATAACTTGAGAGACATGCCCAAGAAAGAGACTCTGTCCTTCAAGGATCAGCAACAACTGAAGGCAACCGCAACGGCTGCTTACCAAAAGTCTGAGCAAATATACTATGAGGGTACAAAACCAAAAGATGAACTGGCTAAGTTTGTCAAGGAAGCTACGTTCAGAATTATGGCGTGGCTTGGTCCAGTCATTTCTGAATATAATCTAAGTTCTGTAGAAGACTTCAACAAGTTTATTGAGGAAACTAACAAGTCTCTGGAAGAAGCACAGAAGATAAAACATGAATATAAGAAGAAACAAAAGGAGTGGAAGCATAAGTTAGCTACTAAGGATGAACTGGTTAAATCCGCACAATCAAAGTTGGAAGGATTCAAAGCCTCTGTGTTCTCTGGTATTTGGGGATTCATAATACTTATTATAATTATTTTGATAGCGTTAGCAGTACTGCAGTCCATGACCGGCATACCTCTACTCAGTATGTTCTTGGGTGGAGTTCGACATATATTTGGAGGTGCACGACAGATAGTACACGGAATTCAAGACTTCCGTGATAACATGAAAGAGGATATCAAGAAAGAAAAAGATGGTAAGTTACGCAAAGGAAAAGAGGAAGCACTAAAGTATCTCGATAGTTGTTTGAACAACCGTGAAGATGAGTCAACCAAAAAGTTGATACGAGAACTCAAGAAAAAACACATAGCTAAGCTACGTAAGAAAGAAGAAATTGAAAAATCAAATCTCGGAAGCACTTAACTCTCTTGTTGAAGACGTAACGGTACCTGACATAGATCGTCTTATCAAGCAAGAGACTAAGTTTGAACGTACAGGACACTCGTTAACAAAACAGCATTTGTCTAAATGCGAAGACATCTTTCTTTCTAATAATGCTACACAGGAAGATTATGATGTTGATGTTCAAGAGATGGATCTGGTTATACGGTTCGGAGAGTTCATTAACATACGTGAAGTAGTTGATGACTGTCATTGGATTGTTCGAAGTGTTTATGGAGTTAACTTTGTGCAAGCGCCCTGTTTGGTTATAAGCAAGTCTTCCGCACCGAGGCTACTTTCCTTGTACGCTGGTCTGTCTGAAGACCCTGAGCTAACCACAGCTAACCAGGCTAAGCGGTTGCGGGTACCAGTTAAGGTATTATTTGAAAGGATGAAAAAAGAAAGGTGCAGCAGAGAGGTTCAAGACATGTTTATAAAGGGAAACTATAATATGGTTACTGTCATGTTCAAATCTGTAGACAAGGATTACATTGCTACACCGTTAGCACATGATCAAAGCTGCCCACCTCTTATAGATGACTTCACTTTTGGTCTGACAACATAGTACCAAAGTCTTCCGACTTTAACTGCTTGTGCTTCTTCATATCTTCTTTAAGGTTCGAAGATGGATAAACCTTGTATGAGTATCTGCGAGGTAGTATAATACGATCTGAAAGAGGTATGGTTGGATTATTCTTACGTATTATACCATGAGATACAATACGGGAGTTGAGAGATTTCTTTCGTATAGAAAAGTGCCCTTTGAAGAGAATATCCTTACCTTGAATAAGTTGTTCATCGATTACTTCAAGAAAGTCCCGTACTATCATTCGTGCTTCTCGTACTTGGTACTGCTTGTGGTCTACAAGATATCGTACGAGGTTCTCTGTGGTAAACAAGTCTTCTCTTCCTTTGTCCTTAGTCTGCTTCTGGTTTGTGTCTTTCTTGGATATCTTCTTTCGTTTCGGCATGGTCCACCTTCTCTATGTGAAGTTTGAAATTATAACTACCAGACTCAAGACTTCGTAGATCTTCGTGCAATCCTTGGATAAGAAAGCCAAGAGTGGAGCAAATATCTGAGTAAGGATTAAATCCAAGATTAACATCTGACTCCACATCTACTTTGAAATTGCTTTGCTTTTTGAATATCTTATTCTTTCTTTCGAGAGAAGCGTCTGTGTCAGTAGCGGACAATATGATTTGGTGCTTGTTTTGGAAGTCTGGTTCTACAGATGATTCAGTTTTTGGCTCTGATGGTTCTATAGCATCAGGTTTTGGTTTCGTTTCAATCTTAGACTCTTTTTGTTGTGGCTGTGTTGGTGCTTCAAAGTCCTTAGAAGACGGGATATCATAGCTACTGACATCATTGGGTGCCGGTATATCTGGTGGTTCTTCCTGAGGTTCTTGGGTGGGCTCTGGTACTGGCTTTTGTTTGGTGTCTTTGCTCTGTTCCCCACCTATATAAATAGTCTTCTTTACGGAGTCAGGGACATCCCCCTTACGAGATGAGATGGTTACCTTCGGAGGCTTAGTGACGCACGAAGGTGCTGAAAGTTCTTTGAGCAAATCCTCTCTGGTCTTTTCTGAAGAATCAACACTACCAACAACACTTATAGAATCAACTTTAGATTCTTCCGACATTATAGCTCCTGGTAAAAAGAAAAAAGGCAAGTGGAGCGAAAGTTCGAAGTATCTTCCCGGTCGAGAGAAGGTGAACAGCGGGCTCCACTTGCCAGTAATAAAGAGCAGCTAATCAAGCTCTATTCTTCTTCTCCCTCTACGGTTTTTTCTTTGAGGGCCTTGCGAATGTCCTTGGAAAGTTTGAACTTGATTGCAGGCCGAGCCGGAATCGGAATCTTTTCCTTGGTGATTGGGTTGAAGCCGGTACGTGCTTTACGATTGCGTACCTTGAAGCTTCCTACACCGGATAGGCTGACTTCTTCGCAGTTCATGAGCTTATCATGAATCAGGTTGAGGTGCTCATCAATAACTGCTTTGACATCGTTTTTGCTGTAATCCAGCTTGTTTGCAATCGCTCTCACGATGTCAATCTTCCGAGTCCCTGTATCTTTGGACTTCTTGCTGCTCTTCTTGCTACTTTTCTTCTTGGCTGCCATAAGCAAACCTCCCGACAAAAAATAAAAAGAAATAAACTTGACCACCACTGCGGACCAAACTCCGCATGGCTCACCTAACACTAAGCAAACAACCCCAAACAAACAAAATCCGTAAAGTTAGCTGGCAATAACATTTTATCTATCTTCGGTTGTGTTTGAAAAGAACAGTGCTGAGTTAAAATAATCTTGCAAAACGGACACGAAGAAACTTTATAACCCACGTTGCAAACTCTCACTTTGCGATAGCATTATCTTGGTTCTTCAATTCCACAGGACTTTTTCCAGATTCTTCCAGTCACATCGTTCAACGTTCACCGTGCCACGTTCAATGTCCGCCTGTACACGTTCAACATCGACCTTCAACTTTTATTTAATTCAGGTTATTATTTATTAGTTATAAGTTATCTCATTCAAGTTTCCTGAATAATATAATAATAACAAGAAGAGTAACGAATGTTACTCTCTACGTGCGTGCGTGCACGCGAGGAAACAAGATCCTGCGTGTGTCGTTTTATCTCTCCTGTCTTTTGATCGTAAGATCAATGCCATACGATTTTTCACACTGAAGAAATTCCATGAAGACGTTTCCGCTATGTATTTTACTTGATTTTTAATACTAAAAACACACACCACATTTGAACGGTATGAAGTTCTTATCTCTTGTTACCACACTATTACGTGAGTGCTTACTATATGGAAATAACACATACTATTATAAAAGATAACCTGATTAGTGTAAATAAGAAGGATCCTAAAGATTACTTGTATGACTTTGGGTTCTTCCAATTACCTACTACAATGGTGCCTCGAGACCTCATCTCTACTCGTAATGCTTGTAAGAAGTGCACAAATTTCGGAAAGAATGGTGGTTGTCCTCCACGTAGTCCTCGAATACAAAGACTGGAAACTGTTTTTCCTAACTCTCTTGTTTTTTACATCAAATTCGAAACGCTCAACGCTCCAATAAAAACAGTTCTCGGTATAGATAAGAAGACAGGCAGGGAGAGACGTCAGCCTAAATGGTTCTATGTTGTGAAGTGGTGGGACTTCGTTTTTACTGCAGCTATGAAGAGAATAGTTAGACCTGTCAGTGATGAGTTGGAACAGAAGTCTTTCTTACTCTGGGCAGGTAACTGCAGAGGTTGCAAAACTTGTGTCTTCAAAACTGATCCAAATGGTAAATGCAACAATCCAAAAATGAGAGAATACTCTTTGGAAAGTGTGGGTATAAGAGTAGACAAACTTATGTCAGTAGTAGACATTCCAATTGATTGGTTCTTCAGTGGCGTTCAAGCATGGCCGGAACATCTGTGTAAGGTTGTAGCTATACTTACCAAACAACCAGTTGATGATTCTTGGCTAAAGAAGAAATTAGAACCAAGACTGAAAGACCAACATGAAAGATACGAAAAATAATGCGTATTTTAAGATCAAAGAAGGAACTATTTATTCTTCTCTGGTAGATGGGGATCTTGCATTATTAGACCGTGCTCTTTCAGTAAAACATCCTAAAGCAAAACAAATCAAATTTAATGCATTCAAGAAGCATCAGGCCTGGGCTAATACTTGGGACGGTAAAATTCACTTTCTCAAGAGACCTTCTAATCAATTCCCCAGTGGTCTTTTGCGGGTACTACCAGATCTGTTAAAGAAAAATGGTATAGAAGACTTTGACATTGATATCATACCTTCTAAAAGAAGAATAGATATAGATGAGAGTTTGCTAGATCTTGTGGATGAAAATTTTCTTGAGGGCATAACCCTACGTGAGTATCAGGTCAAAGCTGCAAGAGACATGCTCCGGGAAAATAGAGGCATAGCTCATTGTGCCACCAACTCAGGAAAAACAGAGATAGCTATAAGTATCATTAAGTTTATTACTCTATTTCTGGAAGAGGTATCTGGCGAAAGCAAGTCTATACTGTTAGTTAACAATCTTGACCTCTTATATCAAACCAAGGAGAGGATACTAAAGAGATGGCCTCTTGCAGATGTTGGGCTGGTGGGTCATGGACACTTTGAGTCAGACAAGAAAGTTATTGTAGCTACTGCACAAACCATAGCAAGTAGATTACGTTCAAAGAAGAAAAAGGATAATGCAAAGTGTAGAAAGCTGCTCAAGGATACTACCATTTTGGTGTTAGACGAATGCCATCATACTCGTAGCAATACATGGAAAGAGATATCTAACAAGTGCCATGCTTCCTTTCGATATGGGTTGAGTGGTACAGCGCTCAATAGGCAGGGTATAGAGGGGCTACGAAACTTAGAATTGATGTCAATAACTGGTAAGGTATTATCGACAGTTTCTAATAAATTCCTGATTGAACAAGGTTATTCTGCTCGACCAATTATTCATTTGGAGTCTATCGGTGAGCATGAAAAAGATGTAGATTTGAAGTCTTTAGGCATGCAACCTAATCCACGTACCCCATGCAAAATTTTGACTGAGTCAGGTGGATGGACATCTGGAATATTTCTAAAAAGGGAAGTGAAGAAGGGCAAGCCAACGGGCAAATCTTTGATAGAGGCTAACGGTTCTCAGAATATGGTGCTCTCCGATTATATCGTTACAGAGTGCTACTATGATAGAGCCATAGTTGACTACGAGCCTCGCAACCAAGCTATACTGGAGTGGTCACTTCAATTTAGTCACGATGATAAACCAACTTTGGCTATCGTTAAGAAAAAGGTTCATGGCAGGTTGTTAGAACACAAACTGATCAATGCCGGATTAGAAGCCAAGTTTATATTTGGAGATACCACACCACAAGAAAGAATAGAAGCGAGAGAAGATTTATCTTGCGGTAATCTTGATATACTGATAGCCACCAGCATCTTTGATGAAGGAGTAGATGCTCCTGATATTAGAGCTATGATTATAGCAGCTGCTTCGAAAAGCTATGACAAAAATTTACAAAGAGTAGGAAGAGGGTTACGTAAGAAGAAAGAAGATAACACTGTTGTTATTATAGACTTTATTGACTTTCAACATCCGAACACACTTGAAGCAAGTCTACAGAGATTAGAGGACTATGAAAGCGAAGAGTTTGACATCCAAGAAAGTTAAGTTGGAAGAAGTAGCTTACGGTGATATCAAACCTAAACCAACCGTCCAACAGGAGTATGAACCTACCAGTGCCAAAAAACTGTTTAAGATGTACCAAAAGATACACAAGAAGATATTCGTCAAAGAGATAAAAGACTTCTTCTTTAGAGGCAGTGAGTCTATCCAGGAGACATTCCAGAAGTTGAGTAGAATACTTACTAAACACTTGATAGACCCCGAGTCCTACTTGACTGTACAAATGTCAGTGCTTCATGATACTATGGTTAAGAAGCATCTTAAATTTCATCCTAAGATGCTCGTAAGTGATAAAGCCTTGGAAAGGTTTTGGAATGTAACCAAGTCAGTTAGAGATCATGGACATTCCGTTTCTTCTGATACCGTAGAATCTATATTAGGATACCAGGAACTATATTCAGATATTTCTGTATCAGAAAAAGAGTTTGGTCAAAACTTAATACAGAATAGGATGTCCGGCCTTGAAGTTTCCACTGCACGTATTATGGAAGACATTATAGAATTTGCAGGTGAAAGTTGGATGTCTTTCTTTAGAGATGAAATCCAGTTGGAAGACTACATAGATGACTTGAGGGAAGAGAGACTTGAACTTATTGAGCAGACACTTAGGTATGAAGATTCTAACGCTTATCGTTCTAACTTCTTAGAGAAGTTGAGACAGGCCAGATCTAATTCAACTATTTGCGTTTTACACATATGGGTCCCATTTAGTTATGAAGGCCTGGAAATAGAAGATTGGTTGTTAACAACTGACCCATTTAGTTACTGGTGGTCAATAAGCAACTTTTTGTTTTTGAGAATATCTATGTTACCAGAAGAAATCAAGCACTCAAAGATCCCCCACAGCCTTGCTCAGTCGGAAGGTTCTCAATTGCCAGACCACTTAGGTAAACGTTGGGGGGAGCACCTTTGAGCGAGTATGAATTTAGCGATACATTTTGCCGCAAAATTCTTGCGGTGTTGGCCGCATTCCCTCGGGCTCTGGTCCAGTATGGTTCTATAATCAAACCAGAGTACTTTCCCAGTCATATACACCAAGTAATCTGTAGGGCACTCTTGTCTTTGCAGAAATACAAGGTTGCCATTAGCCAAGAGTCTTTAGAAACTTGCGTTGGTGACTTTGTGCCCTCCACTGATAGTGATGCTATGTCAGCCTACTATGATGAGATAAAGGCCATATATAAATCTAATCTTTCAGACCACCAGTTTGTTATCGACCGGATTATATTATTCGCTCAAGATGCGGCTTTGGAAAATGCTATAGTAACAGGTGCTCAATTATTAGATAATAAAACAGATGTAGATTACCGAGTTAGGGTAAGAGAACTTGTTGAAGAAGCGATGAACGTTGGCGCAGATTTTACCAACATTGGTCAGAGACAGTTGTCCGGGTTGGAAGAACGAATAGACATGATCGTCTACCCGGAGTTGTCGAACTCTGTTTCTACTGGACAGGCTCATTTGGATCGGGCAATGGGTGGCTCTGGGCCTTCTGCTGGGACCCTCAACGTTGTTATGGGTCCGGAAAAGTCTGGTAAGTCCATTGTTCTTTTGAATATAGCTTTAGGTGCTATACGTGCACCAAACAATAAAAAAGTTGTCCTGTATACATTAGAGATGTCAGAGAACAAATATTTGACCAGACTGGACTGCCGATTGGCTGGTAAGAACAAGAAGTTTATACGTAATCACCCTGAAGAATTTAAGAAGCGTGTGGAGAAGAAGTACAAGTCGGTTATTGGAGGAGACCTTGTAATTAAGCAATACCCCACAAAGACTGCAACTGTTGACGATCTTAGAGCACACCTTGCCATGTTGGAAGCTGAGGACTTCATTCCTGACCTTGTGGTGGTAGATTATTCTAACATTATGAAGCCCCGGTTTAGATCCAAACATGATCCTCGTCATGATTATGCTTCCATTTATACTGACCTGAGAGGCTTAGCCGGAGAACTTAACATTCCAATCTGGACAGCTGATCAAGCAAACAGAGCGAAGAAGGACAAGAAGACTATAGATTCCAGTGGTACATCAGAAGCGCACGAGAAAACAACCATATGTGACTTTATGATAACATTATGTCAGACGAAGAAAGAAGATTTGCAGAACAAGTTACGCTTATTTGTAGCTTTAAGTAGAGATGATCGAATGTTTTTGGTTATGGATTGCAAGATAAATAAAGACTTAGCATCCATACATACGTTGTCACTAAGAGAGCCTCGAACCGAAGATTTTGTTGATGCGGAGATAACACTTAACGAAGATGAAGAGAACAATGAGAAAGCTAAGAGAGGTAGAATATCCAAAGCATCCAGCCGTGTTAAGAAGAAACGTGTCAAGAAGACCTAACAGTCTTATTGGTATCAGCATACGGTTTAAACTGCGCACTATTATGGAAGAGTTCAAACGTACAAGGGAATTAGTGACATCCGATGTCTATCGAGAATATATTAACTAACACTCTGGGGGAACCGGAAAGCAACAACAAGGGTGACTTGATATTTGTTTGCCCTTTTTGTAAGCAACGTATAGGACGGAATAAAGATTACAGGAAGCTATACGTAAATCTCGATAAAGGATTGGTTCACTGCTTCCGTTGTGAGTATAAAGCCAACTATCTCGCCCCCTTCTTTATAGACTTATTCGGACCTAACTTCGACAAGAGTTTACTCTCGGGTCTTGGCAAGGCTACCATAAGAGATGGGAGGAGCATTTCCCAGATAGTAGAAGAGAAACTAAGCCGGTTCAGTAGCGAAGACATCTTTTCCAGCACCAAGTGGGATAGTATAGATCTCCCAGAAGAATATAAGAGCCTGGATGAATCTAATACATGGTTTGCCCGTAAGGCAAAACGGTATCTGAAGAAGAGAGGCGTAACGAATAAACTGATAAGGCAACACCGTATAGGCTATGCTATGGAAGGCCGGTACCGACATATGCTGATCTTCCCCGTTTACAAAAATAACTTTCCGGTCTACTTTGTTACACGTGGTGTCGGTAATGACAACCGAAAGTTAAACCCGTCTCTTGAAGAATGCGAGTTCGGAAAAGAGCGTTGGATATACAACTATGATTCAGTTAAGAACTATCCGGAAGTAATCGTCGTTGAGGGGATGATGGACGCATTAACAACGGGCGATAATTGTTGTGCCCTCTTCGGCAAGGAACTTAGTGATTACCAGCTGTCTACTCTTTTGGAACTTCCGGCCAGCCGGTTTACGATAATGATGGACGATGACGCCACGGATAAAACCTTCGATATAGCCGATGCTTTACGAGGGCTCCGGGACGTAAACGTAGTCGTCTTAGAGTCAGGCGATCCTAACCAAAATAAGGACCAAATTAGGGCACTTCTAAGCAGACGTAGCCGACCGTCGCTCACCCAAAAAATACGGACGATTTTTAGGTAATTTTGGGCGCTTTACGGTCTGCTGCAGGGGTCCAAAAGAACACCAAAAACCGCCATAAACCCCTAAAAACCAACCATTTATACCATAGAGTGGTGGCTTTGAGACGCCATAAGTCGTTAAAAACCAACCTTTTATAGGAAAAATAGGTGGTTTTTCGGCCTTTTCTGACGACAAAAGTCTCACTGCAGTAGTGGTATAACCTAATTTTTACCCCAAATTTCTGATCTCGTAACCTATTATTTTACCTAAACTTACGACTTTTTGGGCATTTCTGCTAAAAAACTTATGAGAAATCTCATTTTGCCCCTTGTGATTCTCGAGAAAAGAAGTATAATAATTGTGGTTGAAAAAGCCACTGCTCTTTTACAAATTTATACCGGAAAGTTAAGGCGGCGCAGGGCTCATGAGGAAGCGGAGCCGAGAACCCCTCACAAAAAATACGGAGCCTCCTTAGCGAATACGGCGGATTACGGGCACGGACGTCCGCAGACAGGTTCGGTGGGGATCGACGTCACGTCCTCTTGATACCTCTGAACGGTCCGATACCAAGAAAAATCTCGGCAAAATAAAACGCTTAGCCAACGGCTGACCGGGAGCCGTGAACCAAATCGGGCTGGTGAGGGAACAAGACGGTACTGGCTTAGAATAGGGACACCACCGTTGAAGTCGGCAGGGGATTAATCCTGAGCGCAACCCTATCGGGCATGCGAAAGCTCCGAAAAGAGCATGGAGTAGTAAGGACAATTTTTAGTGACTGCTAATATCGATCTCGGCAAAATAAAAGCGTTACGACAACGGCCGACCGGGAGCCGTGAATAAAGAGGTCACAGGATTGTCTTAAACGGAGTTGAGTATGGTGCCACGGTGTGCGTGGGCCTAACAAGGCTGATCAGGATGCTGTCCAGAGAGATAGTAACCCTGCGCATAGGAAAATTTTTGCTGAGAGTTTCTACCCGACGCCTATAGGCTTGCTCAGCTATAGACGTCGGAGTAGACATTCTTGTTTTTATATCAACTCACTTTTATTTTAGGAGACTTGAAATGGCACAGAGAGAATATGATGACTATAAAGTAGGAGACGAAATCTTTATTAGCCGGAGTTCTCATTACGGTACGCAGTACCACACTGAGGTCATCAAGAAAATAACCAAGTCGAAAATCGTAACCGGACTCAGTAACGAAGTAACCGGACTTATTAATGACCGGTGCTCGGAGACCGTTTACACAAAACGCAAGAGCGGTACCTTTGAAGAAAAAGGTTCGTCGGAGTGGAGAGCACAGCGGCTTGAGTTCGACAAAGGAGAAGTCGAGAAAGAACTCGCCAAGAGAAAAGCGGTCAACGACCGTTTAATGCACAACAAAGAACTGGTCAGCCGGATAGAAGCCGTAATCAAATCTCAACGGTGCGGTGACGGTAAATTTCGGTTTTCCGATGATCATGTCCAGGAAGCGTTTGAATCTGCTGTCAAGATTTTGGAAGAAGCAACTGCGAAATGAATCTTTTGTGAGGAGGACGTTATGGCTAAACGAAGAAAGAAGGCTCCAGAAATAAAGGAGTCAGTTACTAATTCCAAGGGGCAGTTGACCCAAGGAATTTTGAAGGAGTACAAGCGGACGGCTAACCGTCTACGTAACGCCCGGAGCCTAAAGAAGGCGCTCCGCAACGTCATATTGCCGTTGGCTTCCAAGGACGAAGTGGAAGTCGAGGAGGGCAAACTCAACGTGGCGGTGCGTGTTATAGAGAAGACCAGCGTGGACTGGCGTGCGGAGTTCGTCAAGGTTGCTGGAGAGAAGAAGGCTCGGCAGCTGGAGAACCGAAAGAGCAACACCAAAACGGAGAAGCATCTTATTGTGGAATGATGCAACAGAAACGTCTTGTGCACGGTTCTAAAAGTTGTTACCTCGAAACTTATAGGAAGGAGGATTTTGATGGCTGGTTTAGCTGAACGAAGAGCCAAACGGCAAGCACGGTTGGAGAAGAAGGCCGAGGAGTTGGGCATAACCGTGGCAGAGTTCAAGAAGCAGAAGCGAGAGAAGCGCAAGGCTCGGTTAGCTGCGGAAGCCAAGAAGGCTGGCCTCTCCGTCAAGGAATATAAGAAGAAGCGGAAGGCCGACCGGATAGCCAAGCGTCAAAAGGAGCAGGAAGAGAAACAGCGTGCCCGGGAAGAGCGACGTAAGAACGGACCAGTAAAGTACGACTTTGAGGACATTGATATTCCGGCGCACGAACCGATCAAGAAAAGCGATGACCCTGTTGGTGACTTTATTAAGCGACACAAGGACAAGGGTCTGGACTACATACGCATTCTGGTTACGGGAAAGTGGGGCAGTGGCTCCAACAAGGGCAAGCAAATTATGGAGAGAGCCGAAAAGGAACTGGCCGACTCAGCCAACAGCAAGCCGAGCAAGGGAGAGAAGACGAAGAAGGCCAAAGCTACCACTTCTAAAAAGAAAACGACACCTAAGAAGGCTCCCGCCAAGAAGAAGACGGCAACCAAGAAGGCTTCCACCAAAAAGAAGAAAGGGGTTGTCCGCAAGTCGAAAAAATAACGTTAAGGAGTAACACCATGAAACAAACGGTGAAAGAAATTATATATGGTATACTGACCGGCTTAGCATTTGCCGGTTGGTTTTATTTGCTGGGAGTCCTTACGGATGGATTCTCCCGGCCTATTTTCGGTTGATATATTTTGTGAGGAGGGAAAGACAATGAACGGTACTTCAATGGTAAGTATAGGAGAGGTAAAGAAGGCGGCGCTCAACTACGAAACAAACGAACTGAACGCTCTGCTGGGGGAGATGGAAAAGTACGGCATGAGTCGCATTGAGGAAGAGAAGTTCTACCAGGCAGCCAACCGTAGGGACTGTCCGGAGTGTGGAGAGCACGCCATCATCGGTTCGCAGAAACAGTGCTCCTATTGTACTCGGTGGGAGCAACGTATGGCTCAGTCCAAGCAGTACAAGAAGCGTTGGGAAGCACTGCTGAAAGAATTGAACCGGCAGGATAAGTCTGGTAACGAATACTCCGTTGTTGCTAAGGGTGAGGCCGACCGGTCTACCAGTTCGGTACCGAGTTACAAACTCATCCGTACGGCAACCATTAATGATACAGAGGTTGCCTTCGAAGCTACGTACAACTGCACGGTCAAAAGCAGTGCTCGCAACAGAATGCGTCACCATTACCACGATTACTCTCGCTACCTGTTTGTTAAGCGTGAGGGTTACGTACCTGGGACGGACAACAAGGACTACCGGAAGGTTATGTCCGACCTGTATGCGGATAAGGTTGATTACAAAAAGATCGCAGAGAAGCTGATCAAGAAGTTTGATGAACTGATCGAAGAAGAGGAGTTGAGAATGTCTGCTGCGAAACTCCGCCAGGAAAAAGAGAACCAGGTTGGGGATAACATCAAGAGCAACGTGGTCCACCTGCAGAAATACGACGCGAACCTCGTCAAACGTTTGGGTAGGCATGGTTATCGTAAAGACGGTTACAAAGTGTACGTCGGTGAGAGCGGGGAGACTAACCTTGACATGACGGCTATTACGAGAGACGGGGAAAGCTACAGGGTTGCTTACGATGGCTTACCCAACTTGACCGCTGATCAACTCAACCGGTTTTACGAACTGGTTAACAATTTCGCCAAGGAGGAGTTTTTCAATGAAACTGACTCCAAGACAGAAGAAGATTAAGCGTTTCCTGCAGTCCGGTATCTTGTCGATACTGTTGGTGTTGTTCATCTGGTCGTTGAAGTCATGCGTGGCCATGACTTCATTTTAATGTTGACCCTTTTATTGTGAGGAGGACGTTATGCGTTTTACGAAATCGAAAGTTAAGGAAATCCGTGAAGCTGTTTCCGAGGCTCTGAATAACATCGGTATGGAAGATGTGCGGTTTGAAGTTAGTGGTAACATACGGTACTCCCATACCGAGGCCACGATGAAAATCCTGGCCACACCGACAACGGTTGATGGGGAAGACTTCGACAAAGAGCGGGAAGAGTTCAATCGGTACGCACCGGCTCTGGGGCTGTCTCCGGAGGACTACGGTCGCACGTTTGACAGCCGAGGCAAGTCGTTTACTATCTGTGGCATCAAACCACGGGCTCGGAAGTATCCGGTGCTGGCCAAGGACTCTTCTGGCAGCATCTACAAGTTTCCGATGTCGCGAATCAACCAGGTACTCAGTCAGTCTGTTTAGTACCGCCGAAACTGGGAGCGGTGATTTCTCCCAGTCGTCTGAGCGTGGTTGTTCAGGCCTGACGATGGCAGCCATTCATCGAATTGTTATGTGAGGAGGGATTAGGTATGAAAGAGATAAAGAAATTTCTTAAGGAAGGTATCGGTGACCCGAAAGAGATGCGTAAGGAACTGCTGTATTTGTACAACGAAACATGTGAGGACGAAGTGGTGAAGAGAATGGATTTGCGCACGCATAAAACCAGAAAGACAGTTTGCAACTGCGCCGTATCTTCACTCGAAGATTTCGGACGCCGGTTGCAGGGGTACCAACGCTGTTTGGGTGAAGTCAAGTCTAAGATGGAAGAAGAACTGGAATGGGTTGGTAGCCACCAGGAGGCATCCAACAGCCTCGGTATCCTCCAGAACAACTATCTGGATATTTTGTCTGGACAAATCAGTGCACAAAAAGAGGACCTGTGTCGTATACTGCGGATTGTCGTAACGGTTTTTAGTGAGGAGGGATAATGGCTTACACAAAGCAAGTAACCCGTCTTGTTAGAAGACTCAAGAGAGCATCGGATGCGTATTACAACGGTGACCCGATTATGTCCGATGGTACCTTCGACCGTAACAAGGATAAGCTGGCTCGGCTGGCGCCGGACCATCCTTTCTTGGCCGAGGTGGGAGCAACCCCTCGGGGTACTTCTCCCCTGTCCAAGATAGAGCACCGTATACCTATGGGCTCTCTTGACAACGTTAAGAACAAGGAAGAGTTCCACAAGTGGTCCAAGCCTCTGGGTCCAGCCCCTTTCGTTTGCCAGCCAAAGATGGATGGTGTCAGTATCGAACTGGTTTACGATGAAGGCCGGTTGGTTAGGGCAGTAACCCGTGGTGATGGTAAGGTGGGAGAGGATGTTACTCATACCATGTCGAAAGCAAATATCAAGAGCGAACTTCCAGTGGCTGTGTCTTGCTCCATACGGGGTGAAGCTGTATTGATGAAGCAGGTTTGGAAGTACTGCTTCAAAGATTATGCCAACCCACGTAACGCTGTGTCGGGCTTGGTACGCAGGTTGGACGCTAAAGGTGCAGAGCACATTGAGTTCTTTGCCTTCGATATCAAGTCAGATCAGCTTAGCTTCCACTATGAGCATGAGAAGACTGCTTACATGGAACAAGAACTCGGCATCAATGTGGTCCTGACCAGTAAGGTGGTAGACCACAGTTGCGTGGGTGACCTCTTTAAGTTTATGGATGATACACGTGAAGGCACCCCGTTTGAGATTGATGGTATGGTGGTAAAGATGGATGAGATCAAGGACCAGGAAAGGAAGGGTGTTCGTAACGGGAGGCCTCGCTGGGCAGTGGCCTGGAAGTTCAAACCACGTGGCGGCCAGACTGTTATCGAAGACGTTGAGTTCTCCGTAGGTCATACTGGTGTTATTACGCCGGTGGCTAAGGTCTCTCCGGTCCAAGTTGGTGGTACTGTCATCCAGTCGGTTACGTTATGCAACTGGGATGAGATTGACCGGTTGAATGTCAAGATCAATGACACGGTTGAAGTGGTCCGAGCCGGTGACGTCATACCTAAGATTTCTAAGGTGATTAAGGTAGGAGAGATGACCCGGAAGAAGATCAAGAGGCCGGAGAAGTGTCCTGAGTGCGGTGGGGAGGTTACGCATGAAGACGTCTACTATCGTTGTGCCTCCGACAATTGTTCCGGAAAGAAGAGACGTTTGTTGCAGCACTGGGTTGACAAGAGAGACATTATGTACTTGGGCAAGCGTACGGTAGAGAACCTTGCCGATGCGGGGTGGACCGTTATTGATCTTTACACGAACAGCCAGAGACAGTTGGAGCGCACAGGTGGTTTGGGTAGCATCATGGCCCAGAAGATCATGAAGAGTATTGACAAGTCAAGGTCAGTAACACTGTCTGAGTTTCTCGGTTCTCTTGGACTTCCCGGCCTTGGTGTAAGCCTGGCCGAGCAAGTAGTAGAAGAACTCGAGGTAAAGTCAATAGACGATGTCCTTTCCCTCAAGAAAGATGACCTGACCAAGCTGGAGGGCTGGGGGCCGTCGAGAGCAAAGGAGTTTGTCAATGGTCTCCGTATCCGTAAGGACTTTATCTTGAGGCTTGCTAAGGTACTCGACATCGAAGAGCCTCAGGCCAAAGAAGTAACCGACGGAGTCTTGTCCGGTAAGAGTTTTTGCTTTACCGGTTCACTTTCTATGAAGAGAAAGGAAGCGCAGGAGTTGGTTATACTTAACGGTGGTGAGGTGAAGAGCAGTGTGGGTAAAGGTCTGGGCTATCTGGTACAGGCTGATCCTTCTTCTACCTCCAACAAGACGAAGAAGGCGAAGAAGTATGGTACGGAAGTTATTTCCGAAGAAGAGTTTCTCAATATGTTAAGGAGCAATCAATGAACAAAATATTGAAAGCGGACGATGTTAAAAGGGAAGTAAGAAACGATGGTGCTTTTATGTTCAAGTTTGTTAAGGTGGGTAGCGAGTTCCGGTATACTGAACTTGATACCTACGGACTGCAGCACAACCAACTACTTCAGAAAGGAGAGAAGGCTACTGCGGCGGGTGTGGTGACTGCTCATACTTGTGGTGTCAAACTGACGAGCAACTGGTCCAGTACGCTGAAGATGAACAGTGGCCATGAGGACCTGGAAGACATTGCTAAGGAGTTGGACCTTCCAGCTCTGTCTTAAACAAAAACTAACTGTGAGGAGGGAACGATGTCTATTACTTTAGGTAAGACCAGAAAGAAGTTGTCTGACATAAGGGACTGGTTGAATGAAAAGTTGATTGAGCGGGAGGACGAGATACGAGGCTGTCTGGTAGGTCTTATTGCCAGTGAGCACGTGTTCATGATTGGTCCTCCCGGTACGGCCAAGAGCATACTCGCTGAGTGCGTGTGTGCTTCCGTTGAAGGTTCACGATACTTTGGATATCTCATGAACAAGTTTACGGCACCGGAAGACCTTTTCGGTCAGATAAGCGTCAAGAAGATGGACGAAGAAGACGTTTACGAAAGAAAGACTGAGGGGATGATCCCGGAGTCTAACATACTGTTCCTGGACGAAATCTGGAAGGCTAACAGCGCTATCAATAATGCGCTGCTCAAGATTACCAATGAACGCATTTACCGGAATGGTACGAAGGAAATGCGGGTACCACTGGTGTCCATGATCTGTGCATCAAATGAGTTCCCAGAAGGCGATGAACTGGGTGCTATCTACGACCGGATTGCATTTAAGTTCAAAGTGGACTATGTTTCCAATGAGAACTTCTTTCAGCTTTTGAATATGTCACCCATCGATGCCAAGGACGTACCGAAGATCACCTTCGAAGAACTGAGGGCAGTCCAGAAAGAGGCGCTGTCTATGCACATACCAGATGAAGTTATTAAGGACTTACTTCAATTGCGTACCAGACTCAACGCTGAGAACATACGGGTGTCCGATCGTAAATGGAGACAAGCCGAAAATCTTCTCCGTGCTTATGCTTTCCTTTGTGAGCGTAAAGGAGCAGTCACTCGTAAGGACCTCTTTATCCTCAAAGATGTTCTGTGGGTAACTGAAGATCAGATCAATAAGGTAACGTCCATTGTTCTCGATATTGCTGACCCAGCTGCTAAGGTGGCTTTGGATTTCAGCAACGAACTGCAAAGTGTTCTTAATGCGGGCTCCTACAATTCCCAGGATGAATGTGCTGAAGTAATTGCGAAGGTTAAGGACATACGCAATCGAATCAAGGTGTCGTATGCCGATTCCCAGTCTCCGGCGCTCAAAGACCTGTTGTCTAAGATCGATAAGCACCTCAAGGACCTTTCCGAGAAGTTAGTGAGGGTATGACCTATGGACAATTCAAACTATATAGTTAGGGATGAGTTCGACCGTCTTGCTTTTGAAGACTCGACTAAAGATCTGTCCTTGGAGTTGAAACCATCCAAGCATACGGATACTTCACTCTCCGAAGATTGGGTGAAGAACTTGGGACAAGAGTTCTATAGCCTTCTTTACAAATCGAAGCCTCGAGTAAACGGCCAGTTTGATGGAGACCCTTCCATTGCTAACCTGGTTGAAGGCTTCCGGTTGACAGATGAAGTGGAAGAACTCCGGTCTAAATCCAAGTTCAATCAGAAGACGTCTGCGGTTGCTGCCTGGACCCTGTCCAGTAAGATTGTTGACAGCCTTATGCGCAATTCTCAGCGTGGTATGAGTTACCTGTCTGAGATGAGCCAGCACGGTACAGATATTGATGACGTCAATTCCGACTCAGCCACTGAACTGCGGTTGCTTATAAACACGGCAACTAAGGATGCCCAGAAATATACGGACAGCCTTGAAATAGCCGCAGGACTGTTGGCTGGTTCCCAGGCCTCTCCCTTAGAGAGTCCGGACGTTGACGAAGCCGAGTTGCTGACGCTGTCAAGAATGATCCGCCAAAATCCTGAAGTCATGAAGATGATCAAGATGACGGGACAGATGGAGACGTCCGCACGTAAGGCACAGGATAGTAAGTTGACTCACGGAGTAGATGAGTTATACGAAGTTGGTACAGGACGTGATATACACCGTTTGTTGCCGTCGGAGTTTATAAAGATGAAGCGTAACAAGCGACAGTTCTGTATGGACTTTGTAGAAGGCAAACTCATGCAGTACAAACTACGTGGTGGTACGGAGCCTCTTGAGAAGGGTCCAGTAGTTGTTATGATAGACGTATCGTTTTCTATGCTGGCAGACGATAAGTTTACCTGGTCCAAAGCAGTCTTGCTAACACTGCACAAATTATGCAAAGAACAACATAGAGATTTGCATGCTATTTTGTTCAATGCTGGTGTTATGTTTGATAGAAAGCTGCTTGAATCAGGTAAGGTCGTTGGAAAGAACATCATAGACCTTCTCAAGTTCTTCCCCTGTGGAGGTACCGACTTCATGTATCCTCTGTCCCGTGCTGCTTCAGTAGTGGAGAGGTCCCAAGATACATCGAAGAAGCCAGATATGCTACTGGTGACTGATGGGTTCGCACCCTTGACCTTAGACTGGAAGTCCAAGTTTCTTGCACGCAAGCGCAAAATTGGGTTCAGTTTACATTCCTTTTTAATAAGCAGCGAACATGAGGAAGGAGGATTACTACAGAAGTTTAAGGACTCAGTCAAAGACATATCGGACCTGTGTGCAGTTATACCTACTGTGCAGAAGGTTAGTGACGAACAATACAAAAACTTATTCTCTATTTAGTGAGGAGGGAATCAAATGGCCGCAAAAAAGAAAGGCAGTATCAAGAAATCGACGACAACTAAGAAGTCCACCAAGGATGCAACTAAGAAGCGTAAGCCGTCCTCGGACAAAGAGAAGGATGCCACCAAACTCACCCGTAAGGAGAAACGGGCAAAGCGTGAAGAGAATGAACGCAAGAGGATCGAGTTGAAGAACAAGGCTCTCTCTGCTACCGGTGATGGTATCCTCGGGTACTGGGCTTACTGGGACTGTGAATCCGTGTGTGTCTCCCGAAGGAAGTTCCTGGAAATACTCAAGAAGGTCAACGTGGAAGGCTGGGAACAATACGCTCATGAGATTGGACCCAGTACCGCCTTCCACCGTGCTCTGGACCAGTTGGTCAAAGAGGAGACCCTTACTCTGGTTGAGGAAGATCCTGTCAAGATACTCTACCAGATCGATGAGAGAGAACTCTCGGACGACAAGTATGACGAAACCGTTGACTCCAAGGTATCTTTCAAGTACAAGTCGAGAGTTGCTATCGCGAAGGATCCTCTTCGTAAAGGTAAGATACCTGAAGAGTTCGTTGTGTCAGATGATCAGAAGCTGCGCAAAGATGTAATTAAGTTGTTCAAAGAAACATCGGAAACTTATACCACTACCGAGTTCCGGAAGTTTGTCAAGCGGACCTTTAACAATGAAGCTGACCTCATCCGCATGAGGAAGGCCGGTGGTGTTTACTTTGTTCCTTACTGTGGAAAAGAAATCGGCGAGAAGATGATGAACCTCTTCGAACTGGTTCCGGGCAACAGCGTGTTTGACTTTGTCCCGATGCCTGAAGGTACGAACAGCCGTCGTGCTCTCAGGAGGGCGTTGGTCAGTGAAGCGGAAAGTCTTATGGAAGATCTCAACCGGAAAGTGTCCAAACTGGATGGAGAGAGCAGCCGTATCGAGTCGACGGTGAGCAATCGGCTCAAGGAAGTTTTGAAGATCAGGACGAAGGTGGAAGCCTATGCCTCTTACATGGAGGACAAGTCCAAAGACCTTCTCTCTTCCCTCAGTGATGTTGAGAAACAGATACGCAAGTTTGTTACGGGTTAATACAAATTGATATTGGAGCCTATGGGAGGATACGAGCGACCGTGTACAGCACTTATATTGTCATGTGACTTATATTGTCATGCGCCGACAATAAATTGGTGTTGAGTTTACAACTCGGAGGTGGAGACTGAGGTACTTATCTCATGTTGTTGAAGCTAGCCGAGGGGTTGCCGTGGCGAGCAGAGCCTCCCACTTTTATTTTGCTTACTGGAGACAATTATGCCGTTCAAACAAATAGACTTTGATGAACTGAGCGACCTTATTCTTCGACACGATCGAGGTGAACACTTCCATACTTCTGTTCAGTTTGATCTGGATGGTACTGATGCCGTAACCCTGGAACTTTTGGAAAGGATATATCCGGGTACTCGAGAACAACTGCTAAGCCAAATTATCTCGAGTGGTATAGCAGCCAATGCCAATTTTATTGCTCCGGTTTTGGAGTTGGCTAAGATGGAAGCCAGACGTAAAAAAGATATGAGGGAGGGAGGAGCCAATGGCGAAGAGGAGGGTTAAAGTAAAGCGATATCGATTGAATAAGAGCAGTGACAAAAGAGTGAGAGCCAACGTTTCCAAGTTCGTTGGTTTTTTCATTGTGTCAGTTGTAGCCAAAACAAAATCTAAATTGCCCAACATCGTCTCTGATAATTCTCCAGACGGGTTCTTGGACCTGCTTGTTGAAGAAGTTGATTGTTGCCGTATGGGTAACATGACCCCGGAAGAAGCAGAGAGGAGAGGTTGGTGCATCATTTGCAGTTTAAGGAGAGAACAAAATGCTTAGTTTACTTTATAATTCAAGGATCAATTATTACAAAAAACAGGGAGAAAACGGAAACGAAGAAGCGAAGAAACGTGCGGAAAAAATGGAGAGTTCATCTTTCGGTACCTTTCTCAAAGATTACCGGTGGTATTTCAACTATACTATCTTTGCTTTATCCACAGTGATTATTGCATCATTCGTGGGTGAAGAATGGTATGGGGTTGGATACCGGCCTGTGATCGTTCGTCCTATGCTGTTTATCTATATATCTCTGGCGGCCTTCTATTTTGTGTGGCGTATCAAGCCGGAAACCACAAAACGCAAACGCATCAGGATAGCAGCATTGGTTCTTATTGCGCTCTGGGGTATTGGTAGTACTGCGCCATGGATCGATCCAAATACCAGAGAGGACTTTATCAAAGAGGCTATGGTCAAAGCAAAGGAAGAAAAAGAGAAAGCAGCCAACCGTAGAGCAATGGAGATGGAAGCTGCCCGGTGGAAGGAGTACTCGGAAAGTATGTGGGAATACGAGAAGGCCAAACGTGGAATCGAATAACTTTCCTTTTAGGAGGATAATATGTCTGTCGAGAGTAAGCTGGACAAAGTGCTTGACCGCATCAAAAAGATACTCAGCTTGTCTGAGAACAATCCTTCTGAAGAAGAGGCAGTGACCGCTGCCAAAATGGCCAGAACTTTGTTGGCTAAGTATGACCTCAGTATCTCTGATGTAAAAGGTAGAAAAGATGAGCCCGAAGAAGCAATCGTCACTAAGGCCGCAAACTATAACAAAAGAGTAAAGACATGGGAAGGCTACCTTGCTAACACCATGTCAGAGTATGTACCAGTACGATCTGTGATACTGGCCTGTAAGATACCTGGCAAGAGTAACAGGAGGAAGAACATCCAGTTTATTGGACATGAAGCTGATGTAAGAGTGGCAGTAGAGATGTATCGTTACTTACGCTCTACGATCAAAAAGATGTCCCGTAATAGATTTACAGAAAAGAGACTTCGTAAGTCTTACTCTATGGGTGCAGTCCATAGATTGGGAGAGCGGTTTAAGGAGTTGAAGCAACAGGATGTCGAGGGTTGGGAAGGCAAGTTCGAGTTGGTTGTCGCTGACAAGCTGGCCAAGATAGATGACTTCTTATCAGACTGGACTTTGAAGGAGGGCCGGTCGAGAAGGTTATCCGTAGACGCTATGGCTGAATCTATAGGTTACCAGGAGGCTGACTATATTGGACTCAGCGACCAAGTCGGCTCCGGAGACGACCCCAACTGCCTGGTTGACTGCTAAAATAAGCCTATCCTGGTCATTCTGAGATCAGACGCTCGGTTTTTTATACTGTTGAGGTTATAATTATCTTAGAGTCGACAGGTTTTGGCTAAAATGGCTTCTAAGTTAATTTAAGATATCCCTAAAAACCATATTGTGACAGAGGAGGTGATGAATATTGGAGGTTGATAATAATTTTGTTTCGACGTTGGACAAGTTCGACCTGCGTAAAATTTCCATTGCGCACCGTCCGGTTCGTTTTGAAGTCGAAAATACTTTTGATTTTTTCCTTGCTTAAAAGTTATTAGTTAGTAAAATTTAATAACATACCTACTAAAGATAAAAATAGATTTCGTGTGAGGAGGGCAAGGATGATCGATTTATCTTCCATTTTGGAACCGGATGAAGCAAAAGAAGTACAAAAGATAATTAACATATACTCTAAAAAGTTTAACCGTCGGTACAATTCTTTTCTTAACAGAGAAGAGTTGCGTGCCGAGTGTTTGGAAAAACTGGCTGAGTATATTGTTAAAGGTAAGCACAAAAAGGAATGCTTCCTGAGAAGTTATGCCACAGCTGTTAAAAGACACATGATCTCTCTTTTGGAGAAGTGGTATAACAGAGACAAGAGGCAAGAAGAAGTTAACTTTTCTGCTCTTGAAACAGAAGAGACTTCCAGCTTTATAGACCTTACTCAGGAATATACTGAAGTAGAAAGTGCCTTTGATCTCATCGTATTCAAAGAGCAGATTGAAGAACTGAAGTTTATGTTGACGCCTCTGTCGGTGGCAATCTTGAAGCAGATAACCGATCCTGATCCTGCGTTTCATAAACTGCTGGTTGTTCATAAACTCCGTAAGAAGCATCTGAACCAGGTTTCCGGTTTTACTGCATACGAGAAGCCTAAGTTGGTTGCTACACTGTCAGAGTATTTTGGTGAATCACGGAGTTCCATTCGAGAATGTATTCGAGAGATACAGGATTCTTGTCACCAGATTTTTCCGGATTGGCAGGTCGGACTGAATTTTGAACTTGACATTTCAAGATAAAAGAGTTCTATACTTGCAGAATGGAGGACGTTGTGGTTGACAATGATATTATTCTACTTGGTAGAGAACTCGGTTTAGCTTTTACGACTACCGTTGAGTCAGAACTTGCGCTTAAAGCAATTCGTAAGGCTATAAACAAAGCCAAGCCGGACTATCTGTCTCAGTTGTCAGTGTTCGCTAAGAACAAATTGAAAGATTTAGGAATAAAAGATCTTCTTCCGAAAGGAGGTGAAAAAGAGGAGTGTTTTGGGCGTAACTTTTTCGAAAGTTCGAGAGAGTGTAAGAGATGTCCGGACAGAGAAAAATGTAGAAAGGTGACATCTCAAACAATCTATGGTGTTGAAGTAGAAACTAAATCCCGGTCGAGAGGAGGAACAAAGATGAGCAAGAGCACAAAGCAGACGAAAACGGAAAGCAAAGAAACAACCCTTACTGGTGGTATCAAGTACCGTCATGTGAAAGCCGTTGTCAAGGGCATCCGGAAGTGGCCGTACAACTTTACCGGACACAAGATCAAAATGGTCGACGGACTCGGTAAGAAGCAGTCCGTGCCCAAAGACGCAGTGGAGATCGCCACGAAGCTGGCCAAGACTGTTGGAGAGCCGGTTGATGACAAAGCGGTCGTGCGGCACCATCTCAGTCTCGAGAAAGATGAGAAGGGAAAGAGCAAGAACCTGGTGGTACTGGACAAACCGGTCAAGTCCAAGAAAACGAAACAGCGTAACGCCAAGAAGCGTGCCAAGGCTGCCAGCAAAGGAGCCAGCAAATCCAAGAGCATGAAGAAGGCTGCTACGACTCCGAAGTCGAAGTCTTCTTCCAAGAGCACGAAGAAGTAATGCAGCACTCATGCTTGACTTCAGACAAGGCTGTTCAAAGATTACTATTGGCAGCCTTGTCTTTTTTATTATTTAGAGGAGGGTATTACTTATGACGTCGGGTAGAAAATCTCAGCATAGTCTCACAATAGTATTAGGAGACTACCAACCGGAAGACTTTACTAACAAGTTGGACGAAGCTAATCTCAATGCGTTCATTTCCTTGGTAGAAGAGGAAGCAGACGTAAAGAAGTTACAGGAAACAAAAGAGTCCTGGGAAGAAGAAAAAGAAGACGCTGGTATTATGGTGATCATTACAGGGGACGACTATGATTACCTGGACAGTATTTTTGAAGAACTATCCAGTACCTTGTCGGACTTGTCGCCAAGTATCTTCTTGTTAACTGACGGTGAGGAAGAACACACTGAGTTTTTTGAAGACTCTATTACCAAGGCTATGGAAGTAGAGGGCTGGGACGAACTGGCTGAGGAAGATAAAATCAACCTGGTAATGTGTGACAAGTCTGATGGCTTCTCTCTCGACGACGTTGTAAGCAACATCTCGGAACAACTCGGTACCTTAGATGAAGGCGAAGCTGAGGGTGAAGCTGAAGGCGAAGCTGAAGGCGAAGCTGAAGGCGAAGCTGAAGGCGAAGCTGAGGGCGAAGCTGAGGGTGAAGAAGAGTCAGGAGATGAAGATGAGGGGAAAGGTGAAGGAAGTGATGATGACGGCTCCTCAGACGGCGAGGAAGAAGAGGAGGCTTGCGACAACGGAACCTTTGGTAACTATGACAAAAAGAATGACGACTGTCGTAAGTGCAAACAGCGAAGAAAATGTCGCAAGGTAACGTATGCTAAGGAAGAAGGTAAAGACACATCTAAGAAAGAGAAGTCTACTGAGAAGGACAAATCGAAGGACAAATCGAAGGACAAATCCGACAAGACTGATAAGGGTAAAAAAGACAAGCCGGAAAAGAAAGCTAAGAAAAAAGAGTCTGATACCCGACAAGACAAAGATGTGTCCAATATCAAGAAGAAGATTGAGGACACCAAACAGCGTATAGAGGGTGCGAGAGAAAAACCGGCTGGCAAACGCACTTCAAGTAAGAAACATACTGTCGACAGTTCTGACACTGAGGACAAGGTATTAGGGTTCTTGGATTCACTTCTTGATGGAATTGCAGGACTCTTAGACGACCTCGACAATAATTAATTTTGCCCTCCTCACAGCCCATTCTTCGGGATGGGTCAGGGCACGCCAGCCCCATCTTCACCGGTGGGGCTGGCTTTTTTCGTATCATACCTCAAATTACTTTGGCTCCCGTTCTTTTAGTTTAGTCAAACTATAAATTATACTAAGATGAGGGAGCCGTACAGTGATAATCAAATCTGAAAATAGTTCTCACGTTGTAATAGAAGCAAGTTCAGTCAACGAAATAACGTATGATGCTTGCAAGGCTGTTATGGAGTATGGTAATGATACTACAGCCCGAGGACTTACGTTTAGAGAACTCCATCCTGCGACGGTTATATTGACCAATCCCACCAACCGTCACTTACTATTCCCTTTTAGATTGAACAATCCTTTCGCACAGATGGCCGAGACACTATGGGTATTGGCTGGACGTAACGATGTTGACTGGCTCTCGAGATACTTGCCCAGAGCCTTAGACTTTAGTGACGAGGCACCCGAAGAAAAGTTCCATTTTTGGCGTGCGGGTTACGGACCTCGGTTACGTCAATATGGTCCCCAAAATACAGACCAGTTAGCCTATGTCGTAGATGCCCTTAAAAAGGATCCAGGCACCCGACAAGCGGTTATAAATATATGGGACGCCCATGAAGACGCAAAAGTGTTCTACACAGGTGGATCCCGTGACATTCCTTGCAACGATCTTCTCCACTTCATGATAAGAGATGGCAAGTTAGACCTTTCAGTTTATGTACGTAGTAACGATGTTATTTGGGGATTGACCGGAGTCAACTTGATGGAGTGGTCCGTATTGCATGAGGTAGTGGCTATTATGCTGGGAGTGAAAGTAGGCACCTATTATCAACATATAGGTTCTTTGCACATCTACAATTGGCACTTCGATAGAGCACGTGCCATTTACGGTTGTTCTCAGCACGGTTTGGACGAAGGGATGGAAAACTTTGACATCTATTCAACAATAACCCAGATTAAGCATACATCATTTTTACCCTATCGTACTGAGATGGATGTTGACACGCTCGATGTTATGCTATACCACTTTTTTGAGTTCGAGACTATTTTGAGGGAGCGTGATTACACGTCTATGGAAGACCTTAAAAGTAAGATGTCTTACCACATGACAGATGACAGACTTAGTTTCGATTGGGCAGAGTCAGAGATGGGACACTTCTTTGCAGCTATAGCTGTGTATAATCTATACCTCAACAAAGAAAACCCGAAGTTTATCGAAGGTTTTATACGGTCTTGCCCAACTATCTCAGGATCTTTGGACGGATGCAGTTACTCAGCTATAGATAGAATAATAGCTAATTGGTTGCACCGAAGATTTAGAGTGTCTTTCTATGAGAACAAAGACGACCATGATACCACTTTCCAAGAAGCCATAGATCCTATACAATTTATGGAGACTAAATGCAACAAACCTGAGTGTCTCGGGCCTATGGGGGCATGTAAGCACTTTTGTGGGAGACCTGATTGATGGATAAAGAAGCCAGAAAGTTATTACGTAAAGAACTCAAACGTCAAGAAGAGACGATAGAACTTATAGCTTCTGAGAATTATGCAAGCCCAGCTGTTATGGAAGCTACCGGATCCATATTTACGAACAAGTATTCTGAGGGCTATCCGGACAAGCGTTACTATGGTGGGTGCGCCAATATGGATGCTGTAGAGATGTTGGCTATACGAAGAGCAAAAAAGCTCTTCAATGTAGACCACGTAAACGTACAACCGCACTCTGGCACACAGGCAAACTTAGCTTGCTATGCTGCTGCAATGGAGCCAGGAGACGTTATACTTTCTATGGACCTATCAGAAGGAGGCCACTTGTCTCATGGTTCGGATAGGAACTTTTCGGGACAAACATATAAAGCATACCATTATTCCTTGGATCCAAAAACAGAACAGATAGATTACGATCGTGTTAACGACTTGGCAGAGAAAGTGAAGCCTCGGGTTATAGTAGCGGGGTTTAGTGCATATTCCAAGGAAATTGATTTCCAGAGATTTAATATAATTGCAAAAGATAACGGAGCATATCTTTTGGCCGATATCGCACATGTGGCTGGTTTAGTGGCTGCTGGCGTGTATAATTCACCTGTTGGTTACGCTGATTTTATTACTACTACCACGCACAAAACGCTAAGAGGACCACGTGGCGCAATGATTATGTGTGATCGGTCTCTCGCCAACGCAGTAGACAAGGCGGTATTTCCAGGACAACAGGGCGGACCCTTTATGCATTCTATTTTGGCTAAGGCCGTAGCTTTTGAAGAAGCTTCCACCGGATGGTTCCAAAACTATCAATCTGAAACGGTAGAGAATGCTCAGCTTTTGTCTAAGTTGCTTCAAGAAGATGGTTTTAATATCGTGTCGGGAGGTACTGATTGTCACATGTTCTTGATCAATCTTGAGAAATCCTCTGGGTGCGATCTAACTGGGATACAGGCGCAAAATCTTCTTGAACAAGCAGGTATTGCGGTAAATAAGAATCTGGTTCCAGGTGATAGACAACCAGCTTCTACTTGTTCAGGAATACGTATCGGTACACCTGCAGTAACGTGTAGGGGTTTTGGAATCGATGAGGTCGAGAAACTTGCTGAACTGTTGTCTACTATACTCAAGTTCAATTACTCTTGCATAGATCGTAAGCCTTCCACAGTAATCCGTTCGGTTAGGCAAAAAGTTAGAAGTATGTGCAAGAAGTTTCCAATATACAAAGGTAACAGTAAGTCATGATTACTTCAAGAGATTATTCCGAAGTGCTGGAAGCTGTTCGTCAGTTGGCTGCTAAACAGGGTGTTAAGGATAAACCTTTCGTCAAACCTGATTTTGATCCCTTGTGTTCTTCCTTATGGGATGGCCAGGAGCATTGGTCAGTTGGTAGGTTTAGAAGCCTCAGTCATGTAAACAGGTTCTTAACATGTAAGACCAAGAGAAGTTATACCGTAGATTCTCATTCCTACGGTGTTGCTATGCTGTGTATGATCATACTTGATAAGATAGAGAATGACCCCATAGATTCTGAATGCGAAGAGCCCATTATTATAAGTCCCGATTTCAAATTACGTGTCTATGAACGGGCTCTCTTACACGATTGTGATGAATCTATTTCTATGGATATTCATTATTTTATCAAGAGGGATTTTGAAGAACTGGTCGAAAAAGAAATAGCAGCTAATATACATGTGTTGAATCTGAGTAGAAGACTTCAAGAAATAGCCGCCACTCCAGATGGGCAAGCTGACTTAGCAGTTAGGTTTGTACGGATAGTAGATACAATGGAGCTTGCCTTGTTCTGTTTGGAAGAGGAGTTGATAGGTAACGTTATTCAAGATTCAGGTTATCCGGTTATTGATACTTGCGGTAAGATTATAATCAATCACCATATACCTGCCTTGCTAAAGTTGAGATTGCGAGATCACAGTACGGAATTCGATAGGTTCATTTGTGGATTTTCTGCAGCCTTACGTGATCTTCTGTACGATTTCCTAAAATTCATTGAGCATAAAAGAAAAGAACATGCTGGACAAATATAAATCAATGTGTCAATTAGTTGAATTGGGCCTCCCGACAGTGAAGTTCAGGGGATATTATTATCCGGACATCAAGAAGAAGCACAAAGAGCTAAAGAGACATGTGCAAAAACTCTTGGACCTTAACGGTTTGTTCGGAGTGAGGACGGAGTCAGCGGTGGAAGACAATCCTGGTGGTCACTTCCCTCACGGATTTCCTTTGAGATCCTATCGGGAGGCTCTTTCTTTTATAAAGTCTACTCGAAGCAAGAAGAGCCTGAAAGAATACGGGGAACTATTCTATATCTTCAACGAAGGCATACCTACAGAGCGGTTGGTTTATAACGCTGTTGTTTACTTAGATGAGGCACTCGGGAGATGGAAGTTGTCAGGTGAGATAAATTATACTGACAAACTATGTCTTCGAGATGCCATGAAAAACCCACCAAATCTTATTAACATATCATCCTTGTGCAATAAAGACGTTGGTTATCTTCGTAAGACTTTGCTCAAAGCCGGTCTGGTTGATGGTCGTATAGCTGAAGTATCCAAGTTCAGGGATCCACACCGTGTAATATTTTGGGAAATCCGCAACTATGACATTATTAAAAAGATTCAAGAAAGTAAGTACCAAGAAAGAAGACGAAACTACTTCAAAACCAAGAAAGAAGGTACTGTCCTCTTTCCGCACTCTGACTAATAAGAGCAACGCCAAGAAATCCAAACAGAGCAAGCGTAAGAAAAAGAAGGTGAAGAAGAAGAAGGATAAAGTTCTGACATGTGAGGACTGTCCCATTCACAATACTTCACAGAACCATTGTATACCCAGTGATGGTCCAAACACAGCTAAGGTGTTATTTATCGGTGAAGCTCCGGGTAGAACTGAAGATAAAAAGAACAAGGTCTTTTGTGGTTCTACAGGCAACCTGCTGAGAAGCTTCTTGGAAGACGCTGAATTCCAACCTGGCGAATTTAGACTTAGTAACATGGCTCGGTGCCATCCTGGGTTGGATGCTAAAGGTAAGGACAAAAAACCACCGGTAAAGGCTCTATCATGCTGTAAGAGGTTTCTTCGGGAAGAGATTAAGAACATGCCTGACCTCAAGGTTATCGTACCGTTAGGCGCTACTGCTCTTAGCTCTATAACGGATAAGTCAGGAATAACCGCATGGGCGGGTCAACGCATAGATAGTAATATACCTGAAGCTGAGGGCATACCAGTTATACCAAACTTTCATCCTTCTTATATAAGCCGCAACGAAAACGAAGAAACTTTTGCCAGATATATGCAAGACTTTATGGACTTACATGATGAGTTCATTAGAGAAGTAAAGAGTGAAGATAAGACTATAGAGACTGATTATACTTTAGTGGACGATATGGATAAACTGGACTCTATGATTTCTTATCTTAAGGATTTCGAAGTAGTAGCATTTGATGTAGAAACGCATGGACGCTTTCCGTATCATGAAGGGGAGCAGATCCTCACTTTTAGTTTCAGTGCGGAACCAGGAGTTGCCTTCTGTGTTCCTTACGAACACAAAGATGCTACGTGGTCAGTTATACATAAGATGAAGGTCCACAGAAAACTCAAGAAGTTCTTAGAAACTCACAATGGTTTCATTGCACATAACGCTATCTTTGATTGTGTTCAGTGCAAAGCTAATTTTGGTGTTTCAGTTAACAATATAGTAGCTGATACCATGTTGTTACATTATTGCTTAGATGAAACAAGAGGTACCCACTCCTTAGAGAGGCTTGCTTATGTTTATACAGACATGGGTGGGTATGACGAAGAGTTGAATCAGATCAAGAAAGAAAAACCAAGCGTTTATGATCCGAACAAAGGAGGCAGTTACAATAATGTACCGATAGATGTCCTTTATAAGTATTCTGCTGGGGACAGTGATTGTTGTTTAAGGTTGTACTACACTCTCAACGATGAAATTAAAGAGAGTGAATACGGGAAAGAGTTGGCCAAGATTGCTACCGGGCTTATGACCAAGGCAACAAAAGGTCTCACTTATACTCAGAATAATGGTGCTCATGTGGACAAGGAAACTTTGCAGTTTCTTGACTCCTTTTATACAAAGAAGATGAATAGCTTAGTAAAGCAGATGGCAGAACTCCCAGAAGTTGTTGAGTTTATTACTGACAAGAAGCGTGAACTTAGAGCAGAGAGGCGGGCAGAAGAGGCCGCAAAGAAAAAGAAGCGCAAGAAGTATCGCCCGAGAAAGAAAAAGAAAAAGGAAGATGAGTTTGAGTTCAATCCAGGGAGTCCGGATCAGGTTAGGACTTTGTTCTTTGGATATTTGGGATTGCCTAAGGTAAAGAAGACGGATGCCGGCAAACTGTCTACAGATGAAGAAGTGCTGGAAGAACTTTCCGGCCAGCACGAACTGGTGGACTTAATAAGAGAACATAGAGCTAACTCGAAACTGCATGGTACCTACATCAAGTCCATCATCAAACCGAAAGGTAAGAGACCCGCATTGATGTGTCGTGACGGATGTCTTAGAAGTTCATATCTGCTTCATGGTACTACCACCGGACGTCTTGCCTCTCGAGAGCCCAATCTACAAAATATACCACGTGCTGGTGAAATAAAGAAGATGTTCGTTTCCAGGTTTGGTGAAGATGGTCTTATAATGGAGGCGGACTATTCTCAGATAGAACTTCGTATAGCTGCTATGCTGTCTCAGGATGAGATAATGATGTCTGTCTACGAGGAGGACGGCGACATACACATGGAGACAGCTTGTTCTTTGTTCCATGCCACTGCTGAAGAATTAGAGGGAGATAAGGAAAAGAGATCGGTTGCAAAGAGGGTTAACTTCGGTATTATTTATGGTACAGGTGCTCGGGGATTAATGGATCAACTAAAAAAGGAAGGCATCATAATTACAAAGAATCAAGCACGTGATTACATTAACAAGTTTTACGAAAAGTATTTGGGCATCGGACGTTGGGTGGAAGAGCAGGAGCAGTTTACTACTAAAAACTTAATAGCCATTTCTCCTTTTGGTAGAATACGACACCTTCCTCAAGCTGGAAGCCCTGACAATTATCTAAGGTCAGATGCTTTACGGGCCGCAGTTAACCACCCAGTGCAAAGTGCAGCCAGTGACTGTACTCTAATGTCCTTATCTAAACTCAGTGAAGTATTACAGCAGGAGAAGTGGAAGAGCAAGATTATTCTTACCGTACATGACAGTATAATTTTTGACGTTCATAAATCTGAACTCGACAGGCTTGCACCGTTGGTATTGAACACTATGGAGTCAGTATCGGAGTGGGCACCAGAATATATTGGCGTAGACACCAGTTGGATGTGTCTCCCGGCAAAAGTTGACATTGAGGTAGGAGACAATTGGAAGGAGTTAGAGTCGTATAGCTTTGATGTATAAAAATTATTAGGGATGGGGTTCTCTTAGTTTGGAGGATTTATGGCAAAGACAACGTTCAGAAGACTTAAAAATAAATCATCAATTGGTAAGGACCAAGGACTAATCGGAGTGTCCGGTGACTCCAAAGCTGCGGAATTTACCAAACTATCAGTTAGTTTGAAAGACAAGGAATTCGAGATAGATCTAACTCAACAGTTGAAGATTGATGAAAACAATTTGCTGGAAGCTATGCAAACCCAGTCAGTAAACTTTGGCTTCATAGCTACATGTTGTGAGTTGGCTATGGCTAAGAAAGATAGATTGGAACAGGAGTTGGAGAACATTAGGGCATCTGTATATTTTAGATTGAAAGGAGGTGAATACGACAAGAAGTATGGTGGCAAGGGTACTGAGAAAGCGTTGAACAATGCTGTGTCCTTAGAAGAGGATGTGCTCGACGCTGAAGAGCGGTACCGAGAAGCAAAAGCACAGGTGGGATTATTGTTTGCTGCTAAGGCAGCAATGGAACAGAGACGTGCGATGTTAATGTCAATAAACGCCAACAAGCGCAAGGATTGGGAGCAAACATAGCTCAAAAGATATCCAAAACCGACGCTAACAGGCAAAATTTATGGAGACTTAATCATGAGTAAACCCAACAAGAAAGTTCTGGCAAAATTAAAGAAGTACCGTGAAAAGTTGAAGAGCGGAGGCAACTGGTTCAAAATCAAAGATGGTGAATCCAAGATTGTTCGTGTGCTCCCCTCCAAAGATCCTGAAGACTTTTTCTTCAAAGAAGTAGGTCAGCATTACCTTAACGACCGGTACTATACGTGCCCTAAGATTACCAACGGAGAAGCATGCCCCGTCTGTGAGACCGTGGAAGAACTCCGTGACTCCAGTGAGAAGGAAGACAAAGAGCTGGCCAAGGACCTCAGCGCAGGAAGAAAGTGGATTATTCTTCTTGTTGACCGTTCAGATTCTAAGCCCACCATTCGTCCGTATCGCTCCCCTAAAGCCATCATCGACGTGCTTACCCGGGATTTCCTTGACGAAGACTACGAAGATATCCTGGATCCCTTTGAAGGTCGGGACTACAAGTTTGAGCGAGAAGGTTCGGGCAAGTCTTCCGAATATGATGCTTCACCCAGGCCGAAACAATCCCCTCTTCTCCCGGATGCGGAAGAGAAGGAAGTAGAGGACTTCCTTGGTCAGGCACCTGACCTCGAGAGTTTTGTAGATGCGGTTACTTATGAAGAACTGAAGGCTGCTCTGGAAGGTGAAGAGGATCCGGATGACCAGGAAGACGAAGAGGAAGAGGACAACCAGGAAGAAGAAGAGAAGAAAACCAAGAAGTCTTCCACTTCCAAAGGAAAGTCTGGTAAGAAAGGTGACCTCAAGAGTCGAATCAGAAGCAAACTCAACAAGAAGTAATCTGGCAATTTAACATAACCCAGGGTGTCACTAACAGTCACTCTGGGTTATTTATCGTGAGGCAATAATGAAAATAAAAACTATCCAGCTCCAGAGGGGTATCTCTCTAAACATCGGACAGCATTTTTTGAAGCCCAAAGTATTATTGGAGGCTGAACTTTCTGATGAGGATAATGAGGAAGAAGTCTTTGAAGAACTTCAAAAGTCTATAGAGAAGATGTGGATGAGAGAATGCCTGGAGTGCCTTTCGGAGCTAAGTGAAGTCACAGATCATGACCACATAGATCAGTATGCTGAAGATCTATTGAACCGGTTGGACGATATGGAGGACACCGATGGCTAAGAGTATGTCTAAACGAGGACAATCTGGACCAAACAACAAATCACGGAAGAAGTCTTCTTCGAAAAAGATAGCAGCTAAGAACTTGGCTGAGTCTGGGTTGACTACCTCCGATGATTCCAATAGACCCACTAAGAAGACCACAGAAGATAAACCTAACAAGAAGCCCGTGAATAAGAAACGTAAGAAGGGAAGCACGGGCAAGAAAAAGAAGTCCCAAAACACGCAGGATAAACTGAAGAGCAAGATGGTCTCCGAGGTTAATAAGAAGCAGAAGAGTGCGTCCGCAATATATGCTCTGTCCTCTGAAGTTTATTCTAATATTAAAGGTTTCTTTTCGTTTGGTATTCCCTGGTTGGATAAGATTTGTGGAGGAGGGGCATCCAAGGGAGCGCCCAAGGGGAGGATTATTGAGATCTTTGGGTGGGAAGGTAGTGGAAAGACAGCCATACTTGAAGAACTTATAGTGGACTGTCTACGTAAAAATGGTATTGCAGTCATGTTCGAACCAGAGACAGCTTTAGAGAAGCATAGGCTCAGACAAAAACTGATAGAACAGACTGATCTTTATAAGGATGTGGCTTCCTCTCTGGATGATTGGCTGTTAAAAAGAGAAGAGAATCCTGATCACCCAGACCCTCTCGATGACATACTCTATTCTCCTGCGGATACTGTTGAAGACATATTTACTGAGATAGAGACTATGGTGGACGTTATCAAAAAGGAAGACCCTGAACGTCCTGTGATATTCGGTTGGGATAGTGTAGCAGCAACTACTACGGATGTGGAACAGAAAGCAGATGTAGGACAGCAACAGTATTCTAAACAGGCTATAATCATATCCCGTGCTCTACGAAAGATCAGAAGGAAGATAGCAGACACTGGAGTATCTATTGCATTGTTGAACCAGCTGCGCTCTAAAGTCAATGAACAAAACGCTCGAGGTTCAGAAGACTATGAGACCTTTGGTGGGAAGGCCATACGCTTTTACTCTACCATACGTATTTCTTTGAAGAAGGTTGGTAAAGTAAAACTTAAAAAAGGAAAGGATATAGAGAAAAAATCCAAAACTAAAGCAGCAGCAAAGCGGGCTAAACAAAAGGTGGATGGCATTCTTATAGAAGCGGAGACAGTCAAGAACAAAATTTTTGGGGTTCCACCTTTCCAAAGAGCCCGATTTCCCATCATGTTCGATGAAGCTGGTATAAGTGCTGAACGTAGTGCTCTACTTTACCTGAAGGAAAAGAACATGACGGAATCTGCTGGTAACAATGGACGTAGAATAATTGGTATCGAAGACGATTATTTTACAGAGGAGACCTGGCCGGAATATTATAAGAGGCATGCGGACGAAATTGAAGAAGCCTTCTTTAGGTCGGATGAAGAAGAATCGGCACGTGAAGAGTCAGAGGAGGATGATTAATGTTTGAAGTCAAAGTTACCAAACGAGTGTCTTACCAAATATCGGATTTTAGAGGCGTCTTGGATCCAAAGAGGTGCAAAACAGAGCGAGCCCTAAGAGACAGGTTGATTGACCTAGGAGCGGGTAACACTTCAATAACTGATGTATTAGCGGATCTGGAGGACGGCAATACTGCCACTGTATTAATTAGCCCTTCTAAATGGAACCAGGTAGAATCAGGAGAACACTCATGAAGGGTGAAAAAGTCCTTAAGTTGTTATCATCCAAGTTCTCTGGGGAAAAGGGTAAGTATGTAAAGACACTGGTTAGAGGCATCATGAACAAGAAAGAGTCCAAGAAGAAGGCTATACTTGAGGTTTTTGAGGAGAATAGTAACCAGTTAGGAGTTGATCATGAAAGTTGACCCCTTATTTATTATTGTGTTTATAATTGTTGGAGTAGTAGCTTATTTCTTTGGTACTGCGTGGGCCTCTATGGCAGGTATTTTGGGTCTGTGTCTTCTTATCAATAAGCTGATTACTCAGTTCTTTACCATAAGGATGTCTCTCAGACGTTGGGAAAACGTGGTAGACAAGTTTGAGAGCGCCTTGAACTCTCCCGTTGAACAGGCTCGGAAAGGACAAGAATAATGTCAGACGATACGAAGAAAAAGAAGAAAAAGAATCCACCGGAAGTTAATACTGAGTTGTATGAACTGGCCGTAAAAATCATCGAAAAGTACCCTGAGAAGTTTGGGGAGATTACGTCTGAAAACTTTACTGTTATAAGTGTATTCGGTAAAGCCAATAATCGCATGATGGGTAAGTGCCGTCCCGTCAGATCTCCATACAGTGCGCTATTGGGGGACCTTTGCTATATTATTGAGGTAAACTACGACCGGTTGGAGGCTGAAGAAGCCTTTGATGATTCAGAGTTAAAAGGGATCAAGATGCTATTGTATCATGAACTATCCCACATACATCCGGAAGGTTGTGATCCCGACTCTAAGCACTACAGAAAGACTACTAAACATGATGTGGAAGACTTTGTTGATTGTCTCCAGATAGCAGGTAACGAAGGTCCTTATCACTGGTTCGATGAAAGTGTTCCGGATATATTAGCATGAAGAGATGCCTAATTATTGAAGGCCAAGGTGTTGCTTGGTCCTCCTACTACATGGTAAACTTATCTACCCGTGCGGGATTGGGCACCGGTGCTATATATGGTACGTTGAGATCCGTTAAGGCACTCGTAGATAAGTTTAAGCCTGACCTGCTATTTGTCTGTTTCGATAAGACAAAAAGTGCACGCCGAAGACGCCTATACCCAGAGTACAAGAAGCATAGAGAAGCGGAGATGACTGAGGAAGATAAGTTGAACCGTAAAGAGTTTAATAGACAAATGACTGAACTCTATGATGGTCTCTACGTTTTAGGCATTCCTGTAGTAGTTGGCGACGGAGTAGAGTCAGATGACTGCGTAGCTGTGTTGTCTCATGCTTATAAGAAGGACCACAAGGTTACTATAGCATCTAATGATAAAGACTTTTTGCAGCTGGTTGATGATAACGTAGAAGTTTATCTTACCCAGAGAGAGACAGTAGTCAACACGGACAACTTTGAGTCCATTACGAAGACGATAGAGAAATTGGAAGATGGAATCTCGTTGGAGTCTTGGTTACTTTATAGAACCCTCAAGGGAGACAGTTCAGATAACATACCCGGAATAAAAGGATGTGGCGCTAAAACAGCAAGTGGTTTAGTGGACGGGATAGCTTCCATAGATGCTTTAGTTGAGCGTGTCAAGTCGAGCAACAAGGCTGTTTGTAAAAAGATTGTAACACAGCGTGATACGTTAAACTTATTTTGGGAAGTCATGGATTTGAAAGGCATAATGTCCAATATCGAAACAGTTAACGCTGTGTATAACGCAGTGGACAGTATAGATGCGGAACTCGATAAAGATGCCTTTGTGAACATTTGTAAGCGGTGGGAATTCTTTTCTATAATAACTGAAATCGGTTCTTGGATAAGACCCTTTCAACATCTTGCAAGGAGTTCTCCTTAGAAATGAAAGCTGTAATAACTGCGGATATACACGCTCATGACTTCAATCAGTTCTCTTATATTACAGAGTCCGGACGTAGTAATAGATTAGAGGCTATACTTAGTGCAATTTCTTCTATGAGAGAACATTGTCTCTCTGTAGGTGCTTCTACATTTATTATTGCTGGAGATATATACGAGAGCCAAGACAAAATTTCTATAGATGTACTCGACGGTGTTTCTTCTGAGCTCTATAAGTTTCACAAAGACGGAATTGAAGTTATACTGATACTCGGTAATCATGACTATGCTATACGCAGTGCTAAGTATCATAGTCTCAGACCTTTTGAGTCGTTTGCTCGCATAATAGATAAACCAGAACACATTTCCCTTGGCGAAGACGGAGATGGTACTGGTCTGGATATCTTTTGCATACCATTCACTGAGAACAGACTGAAGTTGGTGAATAGCCTCAACGTGATGAAACGTAAGGTTAATGACGTTAGCGGATACAAACTTCTCTTAGCCCACGTTGGTTTGTCCGATGCTCTGATTGGTGTTTCGGAGCGTAGAATAAAATCTCCCATTAATAGCAGTAAGTTAAGACCAGACAAGTATGATCTATGCCTGCTTGGTCACTACCATAAGCCACAACAGGTAGCAGATAACGTTTACTATATTGGTAGCCCTCTGCAGACTAATTGGGATGAGAGAGAAGATGAAAAAGTCTTTTTTGAAGTGGATTCTGAAGACGGTTCTTATTCGGTTATAGAAGTAGACGGTCCTAAGTTCAGGTTGTTGACCCCAAAAGAATTTGATGAATTAGATGAAGTTAGCAAGAAAAGGGATTTCATAAAGATACAACCAGATGACAAAAAGGAAGCAGATAAACTCAAGGATCAGGAATTAGGTCGTAACGTTAGAGTTCTAACCCCCGAAGATCCTGAAGAGGTAGAAGAAGATAAGGAGGAGTCTTCCCTATCTATTTCCACTTCTAACTCGATGAAGGATAACATTGCTCCTTACGTTAAAAGTTTTGATTTTGAGGAAGACGAGTCTAATCAACTAATAAACTTAGGTCAAGAGATAATTGATTCGGTGAGCTAATAATGATTATTTCCAGAGTAGAATCAAAGAACATACTTACTTACGAACACTTGGATGTCGATTTAGAAAAACTGCCCGGTCTGAATCTTATTATAGGAGTCAATGAAGACAAAAGTGGATCTTCCAGTAACGGAGCCGGTAAGACCAACCTCTTGGAAATAATACTGTGGGGCCTCTTCGGGAGAACCATACGGTATGGAGACTCCAAAAGAGATTTTATACGCAATGAACGCAGAAAAGGGAAGTTGAAGAAGTGTAAGGATTACCATGCCACTGTTTACGTAAAGGATGGAGATCATCAGTATAAGATACACAGAAGTAAAGAAGGTGTTTCCCTTTATATAGACAACGAACCAGACGTCTCTAAGCGTAGTAAGAGGGAGACTCAAAAGGATATCAATTCTCTCCTCAACACCAGTTATGATGCTTTTTTGAACACCAATATATTTGCGGTCGACAAGGTTGTAGCTTTTGCTTCTGCAAGAGAGAAAGACCGTAATGAAATAGTTAATAAGATATTGGGTCTGGAGATATTGGAGAAGTGTTATAAGGAAGTAAAGACCAGACTCAAGGATTTAAGTTCTTCTATAGACCAATTGGAATATAAGATAGAGTCTATAGATGGTAGTATAGAAGAATTGGAAGACGATATTAAGAACAAAGAGGAGAAACTAAAAGAAGAAAAAGAAGAGGCGCAATCCAATCTACAAGAACTGGAAGATAGTAAGCACCAAAAGGAAGAGAAACTGGAAGAACTGGAGAACAAAAAGGAGGACTTTACCAAGAAGAAAAAGAAGAAAGAAGAGGAGCTGGCAGAAATTCAAGAATCGTATTCTGACAAGATGACTGACATAGAGAGGGAACTTGATACTAACCAGAAGGCTAAGGAAGAATTAGATCTCAGTATCAGATCTTCAGAAAACGAGATTGAGAGACTTAACAAACTGTTGTCCTCTTCAGAAAAACTCATAGGAAGTAGGTGTCCTACTTGCGGAAGTAAAGTAACTGAGGATACGATTGACGACGCAAAAGAACATATAGAAAACTCCAAGTACGATAACAAGCAAAATATTATTGCCATCAAGGAACCCCGGGAAGAGTTGGTGCGTAATGAAGAGAAGATAGGCAAGAAGTATTCGGAGTTGGAACAAGAGTCTGAGGAAGCTGAAGGAAAGATAACAAAAAAGATAGAGTCACTCAAGGATGACATCAATGATACCAAATCAGACATTAAGGTAGTCACCAATGAGATTAAGAATATAGATAAAGAGATCAAAAAGGCAAGTAAGGCGAAGCTGGTTTACCAGGAAGTAATAGATGATCTCAAGAAAAAGATTACGAAACATCAAAAGGTAAGGGCTGTTCAAGAAAAAGAATTGGAAAAGATAGAAGAAGGGAAAGCTCTACTCGAATTTTGGGAAAAGGGATTTGGTTCCGCTGGATTGAAATCGTACATTATCAATAAGATAAAACCGAAGCTCAACAAAATTGCTAACGATTATTCTCGTGAACTAACGGACGGTTCAATCCGCATAGACTTCGACATGCAGACCAAAGTTAGGGCGGGTGTGGTTCGTGAGAAGATTGAGGTTAAGGCAATCAACGAATACGGTTCAGACATCTACAACGGGAACAGCAGTGGCGAGCGTACCCGAATAGATATAGCTATACTTAAAGCGCTGCAGAAGGTTAGCACCAACCGGAGTTTTGATCAAGATTGGTTTGATGAAGTAACTACGCACATAGATGACTTTGGTGGCGAACGATTCATATCTATGCTTTTAGAAGAACTTAATAACAAAACCGTGTATTCAACTTTTGTCATAAGCCATCTGTCAGCTATGAAGAACAAGTTTGATTCTATACTAACCTGCACAAAAACGGATGGGATTTCTCGTCTCTCAATCTCATAAATCTGTAACACTACATTTTTATTTGGAGAGGCAGTTCTTGTTCTTTGGAGGCTTACACTACTATGAAATGGAAGGCATTGTCTAACAAAAAGAAAAAGAAGCAGACAAACAAGTCTGCAAAGAAGTCGAAGTCTAAGAAAACAAAGTCCAAGAAATCCAAGAAGAATAAAAAAGAGCACAATCCCACCATGCCCAGTTCTCAGTCTGGTGAACGCTATGTAGCATTAGACTTAGGAACAAGTTGCGGTGTTGCAGTAAAAGACGGGAAATCTATTATTACGGACACTTGGAACTTCAAAACAAAACGAACACAAGGGATGGGTATGCGCTTCTTACGGTTCAAAGCTGCCTTGGAAGACCTGTTGAAGACCGGGGAAATAAAAGCGATATTTTATGAAGAGGTTAGAAGACATAAAGGTGTCGCTGCAGCCCACGTGTACGGTGGGTTTGAGAGTCATCTATTAGCTTTTTGTGATTCAAATGAAATTCCTTACCTGAGTATCTCTGTGGGATCAATAAAGAAGAAGGCAACAGGTAAGGGAAATGCAGGTAAGGACGCTATGGTAGAGGCCGCCCAAAAGGAGTTTCCAGACTTAGGTATAGATGATTCCAAGGACGATGAAGCGGACGCTGTATGGATACTTGCAACTGGACTCGAAGAACTTAACAAGAGTGTATAATGCCACGTAAAAGAAAAAAGAAAAGCAAAAATCTATTCAATGAGGAACAAGTATATGCACTGGTTGAAAAATGGAAAGAATCTTATGACGTAAAACTCTTCCACGAGATCGTGGATAAGTCTCTTCCATTAATCAAAAGTCTTGCCGTTAAAGCCTACCGGTCTATGCCCAATCCCATTGAGGATCCAGAAGACCTTATCAATGATGCTGTTGTCAAGTTGCCTCAAATACTCGATGACTATGAGCCTGGTAGAGGTAGCAGATTATTTAGCTATCTTACAGCATGCGTAGGCAACTTTCTTAGGTCTCAAATACACAAATTATCAATCAGGGGTATGGGCAGTTATTCCGAGTTGGAAGACTCCTTGGAGGATTGTGAGTCTGAACTAAAGATGGACCAGTTAGACAACAATATGGATATAAAAGAAGTCATACGAAACGCAACTATACCCTATTTTGACAGGGAGTCTCAAAAGATATTACACTTTTACTTACAGGCTTTCAAGGAAGGTATCTTTGTACGTAACCGAAAACGATTAGCGGTTACGGCATCTTATATGTTTGACAGAGAACTTGTAGAGTGCTCCTTCTTGTACCATCATTTAAGAGTGTGTTTGCGCATTGCTTTTCTTGAAGTATTTCTTAATAAAAATGTGGACGCTATTTCTTTATGGGACTCAGCTTCAAGAACTCATTTGCCTCGCATTGCTAACTTGATTGGAAGAGAGAATACTAACAAGTTAATGGCTGTGTTCGGAGGTATCTCGGTTAGGTTTCCGTCCCTTAAGAAGATAGAGAAGTTCCAAAAGAAAATATCAATATTTGAACAGATGCATGACCTTATGTCTCCAGATGAAGTTGAAGCTATAGCTAAGGCTAACAAGGTATCTAAGCGCAGAGCTAAGAAGATCTATGATCAAATGTTGTCATTGATAGGCGATAAGGCTAACCATGACAAACTATCTGTCAGTTCAGTGCTTGGAGAGAATTACGAATCGTCAAGTCTTTGCTCGTCCCTGTTAGATGATGACAAAGACGGAGAAGATACGAAAGACGAAGACTAAAGTTATTTATGTTTATAGGAGAAAGTTATGTCAGGCAATGAGAAGAAATGGGTAGTTAGAAATAGCAACGGTGTTACTGTATCAACGCCAACTGCAGATTACAATGAGGCTGTACAACAGGCTAACTCAAAAAATAAGCCGTTGGAAGAATCAGGAAAGAGACCTGAGTTTGAAGTAAAGGAATATCTTGCCGAATAGTTTGAACGGCATAACGTGTCCTGATTGTAATACTCTTTTAGAAATAAGAAGGGGTTGTAAATTCCTGTGTACCAATTGTGGCTTTACATCATCCTGCCAAGATCTTTTGTCGAATAGGAGTGGAATAGATGGCAAAGAAGAAAAAGAAAAAATCGACCAAGAAGACAACCAAGTCTAAGTCAAGAACCGCACCGGTAAAACGTGACCCGATTGTGAGGCTGGACAGTAAAGAGTTAGAATCTTTACTGGAAAGTCCAAGCCCTGAGTATTCGGAAACAGCTCTTCGTGTCATGAAGACTCATTATTTTAAGAAAGACTTGGATGGAAACTTTATCGAGAGTGACCCGGAAGAAATATTCAAACGAGTATCTGACTTCTATCGCCGCAATTCCAAGAGACTTCGCAATGTTAAGTCTTCAGGTAGTACTGAAGTCTTTGATATGTTAATGAAGGCACAACGTCACAAATTGTTTACGTTTAATTCCCCTACTTACTACAATGCTGATCCTAAGAAAGACCGAGCCAACCTGTTTGCGTGCTTCGTAGGTGACTTACAAGATTCAATGACCAGTATCTCCGCAGAGATAGGCCGGTGTGTTTCTGTCTTCAAAGAAGGTGCGGGTATAGGTAACAATATTGGTCAACTTCGTCCAAAGGGAGCCTCTATCGGTGATGGTGGCCTTCACTTTCAAGGAGAGAGTGGTTCGTCGGGTCCGCTTTCTTTTATGAGTATCTTCAACGAGACGGGAATTGTAGTTAAATCCGCAGGTAAACGCAGGGCTGCAATCATGACCTGTATGTATGATAACCATCCTGACCTTCCGGATTTTATTTCTTGCAAGAGCAAAGACAATCCGGATAGAGAGAACTATACAGGTATGAATCTGTCTGTGCTGTTAAGTGACAAGTTTTTGAAGGCTGTTGAAGATGACGACATGTGGGACCTACGTTGGAGAGACGTAGTGTACAAAAGCGTGCGAGCGAGAGACCTGTTTGACCAGCAGTGTAAACAATCATGGGCTACGGGAGACCCAGGTTGGTTATTTCAGAGCGCTATCAATAGGAGCAATACAACGGTGTCACTCGGGGACATAGTCTCTACGAATCCTTGTGGTGAAGTGCCCTTGCCTCCTTCGACTTCCTGTAACTTAGCATCAATCAATCTCTATCAGCTATCTCGAGATATAGGGGAAGACCCCAATTACGAAGATTTCATTCTGTTGCTGCGTCAATTGACAAAACTAATGATTCCTTTCTTGGCTGAGAACGCCTTCCTATCTTCGTTTCCCGATGAAGGTTTCCGTAGTAATACTCAATTTTGTGCCCCTATTGGACTGGGTATTAGTGGGTTCGGAGAACTGTTATTTAAGTTAGGTATCCGGTATGGCTCCCCAGAGTCACAGCACTTGGCAAGAATAATCATGGAGGAAGTAACTTTATCTGGGTTTGAAGCTTCTGCCAATTTAGCCGAGGCTTGGGGTCCATGTGAGGCTTGGTCAGTAAAGGAGAATGCAAACGCTCTGTTGACATTGCTTTCCAAGTTTGCCAATAAGTCTCCAAACCAAGTAGCCAGGTGGCAAAATCTTATAAACCTGATAAAACAGGTGGGTGTTCGTAATATGTACATCTCCTGTATTGCTCCCACCGGAAACACGGGTATTGTATCAGATTCTTTCTCCGGAGGTATGGAACCTGTATTTTCCTTACACTATAAACGCCATTTGTCTACTGGCGGAGAAATGACGTTTACAGATCCGGAATTCAACAGTTTTTGTACAGAATACTTTGCGGATGATCTTGATGAGAAAGCTGAACTCTTAGAAGAGATCAAGAACTCTGGTGGTGTGTTGACGGAAGAGATAAAAGATAACTTTGAACTGGACAAGGATTTTGACTGCTTTGTTACTGCCCACAACTTGAATTGGAAAGATCGCATAGAAATGCAAAGTGCGTTTCAAGATTTTTGTAGCCTATCTATTTCTTCGACTATTAACTTACCTGAATCCACCAAGGTGGAAGAAGTTAAAGAAATAGTCAAATATGCGCATCAGAAAAATCTCAAGGGACTCACGATATACCGTTATGGTTCTCTGGATGAAACTCCTCTGTCTACTGGTAAGGAAAACAAAGATAAAAAGGACACGAAGAGTGAACGTATAAAGAGACCCCAGGCTTTGGAGGGAAAGACGCTCCGGTATATCTTTAACGGCCAGGATGTTTATATAACCATCAATAGCCACAATGAAGAGATCATGGAGATATTTGTTACTATAAATAACTGCGATGCTGATACTCGCTCATTTGCGGAGTCCTTGACTAAGCGTATTTCCAAGGACATTCAGAAGTACCGTATACCTATACAGAATATTTGCAAAGATCTTATTGGAGCACCATCCGGGCGTACGGAGCGTATACGTATACTCAGTACAGACAAGAAGCCAGTTATGGTGACCAGCTTGCCAGATCTCTTAGGCCAAGTTTTAAGACGGTTCAGTATAGACAAACAGGAAGTCCAGCACATAGAAGGTGCAAAGAGATGTCCTAAGTGCCTACACTTTACTGCACTGCCTGAAGAAGGTTGCCTCAAGTGCGTGAACCCGAATTGCCTTCATGTTGATTGTTCAATTTAGGAGAGACTGATGGATGAGAAGAACAAGATTAAAGAAGAACTTACTGAGGAATTCAAGAACAAGGATAAGAATAAGTTAGACCCTTCAGATGAAGATAAGTTAAAGGCAGTACCTGATCCTCAATTGCGTTTTGCATTAAAGGATATTCTGTTTAAGCTGGACTATTCGGAAAAGAGGCTGACTGAACTTACTGCAAAGAGACCGAAAGAAGACGAGAAGAAGATTGAAGATACAAAACAAGCTGTCGAGCAGTTGAGAAGATCCAAGGAGTTACTCATAGAGGAGTTCAAAAAACGAGGCCTGAAGTATAGTGACATCAAGGTAGAGCCGGAGAAAAAGTGTACATTCTACAAGACCTGCCGTAATAAAATCAGAATGGTCAACAAAGAGAGATATTCTAAGTTGATCCTCCCTTGTTATTCTTGTGAGTTTAATACGGAACGAAGATCGTTGCCAGATCCTCGTAACGAATTCATTGTTATTCGTAAGAAGGATATTCCAAGACACCACAAACAGCTCAAGATATCTATGAGTCAAGAGGAGTGGGAATCCAAGCTGGTGGCATCTACGGTTGGACCAGAAGAGCAATTCTTGGTGTTGTCTCTCAACGATGACACAGCCCAGAAATGTGCTCTTAACTTTTTACAAGAACGTAGATCTCAATATATGAATCAATTGCAGAAGCAATACGAGGAGGCACAGAAGAGTGGACAATTCAAATCAAGAGCAGAACAGGCTATCAATTCTGCTGTCAAAAACATCGTTGGGTCCGAAGGGCAAGCCAATACTGAATCTGAAGTACAAGACCAAGAAAGCGAAGTGGTGGGCGACGGAGATGATGGAGGAGATAAAGAAGGTGGAGGACAAGAAGACGCAACAGGAACTGGATCCGTATCTGCATCTAGCGATGAAGGTAATGAATCCCCCGATGTCGAAGAGGCAGAAGCAGAGAATACGGAAGCAAAGGAAAGTGGAACGACAGAACCGAAGGAGAAATAGATAATGGCTAAAGATAGATCCAAGGCGTTAGAACAGCAAGGTATTACCAAACTTACTCGGATAGTTTTGGATGCAAGAGAAGATAAATTCATCTTTGGCACAAAAGACATGAAAGAGTTTGTCAACAGTCTTGAAGACAAATATGCTAAGGTCAATACTGAGCCACGAGAAGAGTTATCAAGAATGATACAAGTTAACACGTCGGGTGTAATCATTAGCATGGATCCTTTACAGACTACAGAGCCAGACATACAGCTTGCAGCTATGGGCCTCTTTTTGAATCAGCTTTCCTTACGCAGCATTATGGATAAGTTGGAATTGAGTGAACTAAGCGGTAGTATGTCCAAGGTTATGGACGGCATTATCAAATTGGGCCAAAGGAAGCGAGGCTCAGTCGCACAAAGTGAAGGCAAAGTAGGTGACAACAAACCCGGACCCGGGAAGGGACCTACCTTTGGTGGTGTTTAACAGAGAATGCCCACTCATGATGAAACCGCATTCCAGGCTTACAAACAATATAAAGAGACAGGCCTAGAGCCTTATCTGCTACGGACTTGTCTCTCGCTCACCCCTCTAGCCAGTTCAGTTGCTACAAGATTCAAATACAAGTTCTTTGATTTGGATGCGGTAATCAACGATTGCTTTGTAGCTACGTATCGAAGTTTGAAGAGAGGCAATGCCGTATTCGATCATAGAAGAAAGCTGTGGGAATACTATTACAAGAAGTACATTTGTGTCTGCCGGAGATACTGGGGACAGGTGATAAGTATACCGATAGAGCGTAATCTGTATTTAGAGGATGCCTATCGTATAAACCACATCTTCAATAATCCGAGAACAGTCAAGGATGTTGACGATAAGATCTTTATAGAAGAAGAGCTGCCTGAAATTATGCGTAAGGCATTCAAGCGGAGACTTAGATTTAAGGGAGTAGACCGTAAATGCTGTCTGCACATGTTGGAGGCAGCTTTGTCCGGAAAGAAGATTAAAGTCTCTCATTATTACAAGAAGAGGACGAAACACTCAGCGAGATTTTTAAGGGACTATACGAGAGTTATCATAAGAAGTCTTCTATATAAGTACTACAAGAAATTTAGTAATTCTTTATTCATTTCGAACAAGTTGGCAGAATACTATGATACCGGAAGAAATTAATATAGTCAACCCGAAAGACGAGAAGCGAGTCAATGCCTTACGCATAATATTGCTGTACAGATCTGAGGGTACATTAATTCCAGAGTTGTTTGAAATATTTGGCAGAGAGAAGCTATTCAAATTCTTAGACATATTTGCGGGTACCACTATTAAGGTGCCAGACAAAGGTCTGCTTAAGCGTATTATTAGAGACACAGCTATTTATCTTGCTTTAGTTAACAACTATACTGACCTTCAAGTAGATTACTTGGCAAGAAGATACGACATCTCACAGACAGAAGTTGTAAATATATTCAAGGAACTTCATTCGGTGATTTATGGCAAAGAAGAAAAATAACATGAAGCGAGTTAAACGTGGCAAGCGTAAGGCTAAGAAGTTCTCTAAGGCACGCAAGAAGAATAAGGACAAAGAGAAGAAGCAAGCCGAACGAGAGAACAGCAAGCCATCATCAGATGATAAACCGAAGCTTCCGGACACTTTTGTGTTCTCGAAGCCAAAGTCACAACAAATTGTTAGCCAGTTAGCCAACAACATCGCTTCCGGGCAGGAAGTAGACCCCGATTTTTTGTCCGAGTTACGAAAAAGCATTCCGAACCAAGCAGCTAAAATAGATGTTCTCATGCAAGCTGTTGCGTCTCACCAATCCCGTCGTCTTTCAAAGTATCTTGAAGCAGCAGGATTCACTGAGCAAGTTTTATTTCATCCGGAAGTAATAACCAAACTCGCTCCTAAGGACTTGTTGAAGTTATTTGAATTGATTCAAAAACACTTAGTGCAGATAACTGACTTTATAGAAGGCAAGTCTACCTCTCCTCCTGTACCAGAATTGATAAAAGAACTGCTTAACCTAGATCAAACTAAGAAAACAGACGTTAGCAAATCCAAACAAGATCTCGAAAAGTTGGATACGTTTTCTAGAGAACGAATACGTAATACAGTTTCTTCGTTATTGTCTGAACTAAGAACTATTGAAGAGGAACAACCCGTTGATGCTGAGGTGGTCGAGCCTGAACGAAAGAAAAAGACTAAGAGCTCAAAACTCGGAAGAGTACCAAAAAAGAAGAGAAGAAAAAAGAAACAATCTTCTCGAAGAGGTGAAGTCCCGAGGTAAGGATCTCTTGTTGTCTTTGAATCCTGAAGAGCGTGCGTATGTTATACGTATTTTGCAAGAGGCATGTAAGACTGAGGACAGAATTCTCTGGCAGACTATACACGAGATTGATTACAACCGAGCGCCTCCCTCTCCTGAGCAATTCTTAGACGACGATTATTACATGAACTCTGTAACGAAGGATTTGTTTCCTTACTGGAGAGAAGCCTTCGTAGAGTGTGCTAACCCCAACAATAAAGTAAAAACAGTTATCTCTACTGGTCCTATTGGTGCAGGTAAGACGGTATTCTCTTTGTTGCTATTGTTATACAAGATAGCTTGTACGGCATGTCTTAAGAACCCTCAAGAGTTTTACCACCAGATGGCAGGTACTACACTTACATACGGTATCTATGCCGTAACCAAGGATAATGTACAGTTGGGTAGTTACAAAAAGTGCATTAGTTTCCTGAAGCAGTCCCCTTTCTTTAGAGACATATACAACGTTAGAGAGGACAGAGACTATAAAGGTCTTGTCGTAGATTTTCCAGGTGGAGTTAACCTTCGTGCTGGTTCTAATGAACTGCACGCTTTATCCCAGGATCTCGTCTCGTGTGTTGATGAAGATACCGTTGTTACAACCAAAGAACATGGAGATATAGAAATAAAGGAGTTAGAGGGTGTTCCTTGCACCGTATTATCACGTAATGTTGATAATAAAAAATGTTATAAGGGATGTGATGGCTCTATTTTTAGAGGTATTAAAGAGTGTTTTGAAATTGAATTAGAGTCAGGTGAAGTAATCTGGGCTACGGAGGACCATCTGTTTCTTGTTAGAAGAGGTGAAAAGGTAATTGAATATGAGTGGGTTCGCCTTGATGAACTAACAGAAACAGATGATATTGTTGCTATTAAGGAGATGGAAGATGGCCTATGATTACTATAGAGTAACCTGTGAAGTTTGTGGCCAACAGTTTAGTATGATAACTTGGAATCATCTTAAAACACACGGTCTAACTACAAAAGAATATAAGAAAAAGTATGGAGAAGATTCATTGTCTTCCGACTATAAAAGAGACTGCGATAGAGACAGGATATTAAAACAGTGGAAGGATAACAAGTTTTCTTCTAATGTTAAGGCTGCTGCTTCAAAACAAATGAAACGGCTTAGGGAAGACCCAGAGTTTGTTAAAAAACTACATGAAGCCAGTCATAATGAAGAGACTAACAATAAAAGGATTGCTTCTGTAAGGAAGTTTTATAGCAGTAAGGAAGGTAAACGTAAAAGGAAAATGATAGCAGTCAAGAATAAGAAGTCTTGGACTAAAGAGAAGAAAGCAAAACATAGCAAGATGTTAAAGGAACAATATAAAAACAACCCGGAAAGAAAACGTAAGTTGTCTGAGTCTTTAAGAGAGGCGCATAAAAAATTCCCTCATATGCATAATCACTTCAAATCAGATGAGTTTCGAAGTATGATGTCTGATAAGATGAAGAAGAGGTTTGCCTCTATGACTAAGGAAGAACGAATAGAGTATGCCAGAAGATTGAATGAGCCAAAATCAAGTAGTAAAAGTATTTGTAGATGCTACTATACGGATATTAACTTACGAAGAACATTTCCTTTTAGATCAATTGCTGAATGCGTAACTGCATTCTTGCTGGATATAATTGGGGTAACCTGGAAGTATGAGCCGTTTCTTTTGACGTTTGAGAACTTGACGTATCTACCAGATTTTATAATAGACGATTTTATAGTAGAGGTTAAGGATGGTCAGAAGTTTCGTAAACGGTCTAATATAGAAAAGTCCAAACGAAAGGTTGATAAGGCTAAGACAGTTGCGGGTAAT
>CAZQMI010000001.1:0-2513 GCA_964594475.1 uncultured Thermoplasmatales archaeon | reverse complement strand
TGAGCTGGTGGAAATAGATAGCATCTTTAAGGAAGTCGGAGCGATTTCCTATTCTCAGTTTAAGCGTAATTCAAACTTACACAGACCTAAGTCCGTTAGGAAGGCCAAAATCAAGAAACGGGTATTTACCTTTGAGGAAATATTTGATGGCGAGAATAAAGTCTATAAAAAAGATTGGGAAGCGACGTGTGTACGACTTGCTGAATGTCTCCGAAACAAATTGCTTTGTTGCAAATAAGACATTCGTTGTGCACAATTGTCTTCTTGAGGAAGTGAACTTCAGGATTGAGAAAGACCCACTTAAAGCAGCTTACGATCTATTGAACGCTACCGAGCGAAGAATAGAGTCAAGGTTCATGCGGGAGGGTGGATTTATACCAGGCGTCGTTATCATTAATAGTTCAAAGAAGTATCAGACGGACTTCCTTGACGACTATATCAACAAGGTGGGTGATGAACCTTGGTGCCGAGTTTATGATGCTCCGATTTGGGAAATCAAGGGTGTCTTCCCTGGCATGGAGAAAATGTCTGAAAATCAAATCAGATTTAGTGGCGAGACTTTTAAGGTTGATCCTGGTTCGGACACACGAGATCCTCGTATAATTGAGGATGAGGAGGGGATTCCCGAAGAGGTAGATGTTGTTGAAGTCCCCGTAGAATACCGGTCCCGCTTTGATCTTGACCTCGATGGGTCACTGCAGGACATAGCAGGTATGTCTACAAGCCGACTAAGTAGGTTGTTCTCTTCAATAGAGCAGTATAGACGTTGTTACGATTCATCTATTCCTAATCCTATACTAAAGCAGGACATACCGTTAACGCTGAACAGCAAGCACAACCTACACGAGTTCTTTGATTTCAAGAAATACTTTATACGACGTCATTCTATCTGGCAACCGAAAGACAATCCGGGTGCTGTTAGATATGCTCATGTAGACCTTTCACGAAACAATGATGCTACAGGTATAGGTGTTTGTCACGTGAGTAATTTTAGAGGAGTCGATATCGTTACTCATGAAGGAGTACCAGTCAATATTATGTTACCAGTGGTCAGGATGGACTTTGTTATGCGCATAGTTTCTCCAGACGGTACTCGTATTGACTATAGTAAGATAAGAGCCTTCTTTGCGTGGCTTAATTCTCATGGTGTACAGTTTAAGATAATAACTTTTGATGACTATCAGTCGACAGACTCTCAAAACATACTTCATAAGATGGGATTCAAAACAGGTATGTTGTCCTTAGACAGAAGATCAAAAGGTGAACAAGCCTCCCAGAAATACAAGAGTCCATATATACTTTGGAAGAACGCTATTCTTGAAGGTAGGGTGCGGTCCTTTCCTTACCCGTATATGGAGAAGGAAGCCTTGCATCTCATCAATTACTCTGAGAAGATAGACCACCCTGATAAATTTAAGGACGGCTCCCCCGGGTGTTTTGTTGGAGATACAGAGGTTAATTTATTAGACGGTAGAGTTCTTTGTTTTAGGGATTTAGTTAAGGAGTTTACTGACCCAACCGAGATTTTTTATGTGTATAGTATAGATGACTCTAACAATATTACAGTTGGAGAGGCATATCACCCGAGAATAACTAAATATGTGGATGAATTAGTGGAAGTTACTCTAGATAATGGTACCTGTCTTCGCTGCACTCCAGACCATCTTTGGATGGACAGAGACGGCAACTATGTTAAAGCACAAGACTTAGAAACTGGTACTTCACTAATGCCTTTTTACAGAAAGGTAGAAGCCTCTTCCAGATTGTTGCGTAAAAAGAAGAAAAAGTTTGTCCGTGATAATAAACCAGGTATGACGTTTATGGAAGACACTATCAATAAGTCACGTGGTTATGAGCGTATTTATAACCCAGGAGAAGGTAAGTGGAGATTTACACATAGAATAGTTGCACGATGGAAGTATCCAGATAAAGATATACGTTGGGTTGGTAGCAACAAAAATAAGGGGGCAGTACACCATTCTTCTGATAGATTGAACAACCACCCAGATAACATTGTGTGGTTTGATGACAAAAAAGTTCATTTTAAGATGCATTCGGATGATATGAAGAGCAAAAGATCTGATCCTAAATTTGAGCATAAGAGACAAGAGGGTTTGAATAAGTTTAATAGTAACCCAAAGAATAGGCAAGCCCAGAGCAAAAGAATGAAGTCGATCTTATCTGATCCTACATTCCATAAAGATCATGTAGAGAGGGGTAGGCTACTTGGTAAGACTTGGGGTGCTGTAAACATAACTAAGTATAACAAGTCAGATAAGCACAGAGAAGTAGTCAGCCGTATTGGTAAGATTACAGGACCACTAAATATAAAGAACGCACATACTCCTGAAGCTATAGCCAGAACGGTTAAGCACAATAAGGAAAGATCTGGGCCTAATCACCCAGATTGGGTAGATGTTAACTTTGAAACAATTGCTACTACCGCCCAGAAACATAAATTTACAAGAGACTTACTTTCAGAACTTAATATTACGAGAAAAGTTTTCTGTAAT